>DAIOXA010000089.1:639-7111 GCA_036758185.1 Bacillota bacterium | reverse complement strand
GGGCGAACCGTCCTTGGCCACATGCTCTGTGGCGACAATGACTTTTTTGGCCCCCGTTACCAAGTCCATGGCACCCCCCATACCTGGCACCATCTTGCCGGGAACCATCCAGTTGGCTAAATTGCCTTGGGCGTCCACTTCCAGGGCGCCCAATACAGTACAATCCACATGCCCCCCGCGAATGATGGCAAAGGAGGTTGCACTGTCAAAACAGCTCCCTCCCTCCAGGATTGTGACTGGCTGTCCACCCGCATTACAAATATCCTTGTCAACGTCATCACATAGTGGAGCAGGCCCAACACCCAGAAAGCCGTTCTCAGACTGAAGGACGACATTGACACCCTGGGGAATGTGATCCGCTACCATGGTGGGCATGCCTATTCCTAAGTTGACCACATCGCCATCAGTAAACTCCCGGGCAATGCGTTTGGCGATAAGAATCCGCTTGGCTAATTTTTCATCCATCTTACCGAACCTCCTGGACCAGGTAATCAACAAAAATGCCCGGCGTGATGACGTGATCTGGATCAATTTGTCCCACTTGGACAATCTCTTCTACTTCGACCAACACCAGTTTAGCTGCCATGGCCATGAGAGGATTAAAATTGCGGGCGGTTCTTCGGAACATTAAATTTCCATTGGTGTCAGCCTTATGGGCTTTGAGCAGGGCGAAATCGGCATAAATCGGCTTGGCCAAGATGTAATCCTGGCCATCAATGCTCAGTACTTCTTTGCCCTCTTGGGCAACTGTGCCCAACCCAGTGGGAGTCAGAACTCCGCCCAACCCGGCACCAGCAGCGCGGACTTGCTCGGCCAACGTACCCTGGGGAATCAATTCTACTTCTAATTCTCCAGCATTCATCTGCTGGCCAGTGGGCGGATTGGTGCCGATGTGAGAAGCAATAACCTTACTGGCCTGACGATTGACAATTAACTTGCCAATACCCTTGTCAGGAAATCCCGTATCATTGGCAATGATGGTTAGATCTGCCGTGCCTCGCAGGACCAACCTTTCAATTATGCCATGAGGACTGCCGACGGCCAAAAACCCGCCAATCATTACCCGGCTACCAGGCATGACCATGTCGGCTGCCTCCTGAAGATTAAGAACTTGCTTCAAGCAAACACCTCCATATTATTGTGTTCCCCTATTATTATTCTTCAATAAAGGTAAAGTTCCTTCTATCACAAGCCATTATTATTCCTTTACCCTATCATAATTGAATGGATGAACTACAGATAAAACGGTATCTACAATATCTCAGCCAGGATAATTTGGGTATCTAGCATAGTCAGTCTTTGCGAATACCGTCTATAAATACCGCCAGAGGTTTGGTCATATAATGAAAAGGATGACCGCTGAACAACACAATGTCGGCATGCTTGCCCACCGAAATGGAACCCACCATGTCGTCCACGCCTCCTACTTTTGCAGCATTGATGGTAATGGCCCGCAGGGCCGCCATTTCATCCATGCCTTGATTGACGCACATAGCGGCAAAAAAAGGCAGTAGCCATAATGGTGTAACATCGTGGTCAGTGGTGATAGCCACTTCTAGTCCTGCGCAATTGAGCAATCCAGCCGTGGCAAAGGAGGAACCTACAGCTTCTGGCTTGCCGGCAGGCCCCATGGACGGGCCAATAACAGGGATAGAGTCCATACCTGAAAGCTCTGGCAGAATACTTTCAGCCTGAGTAGCATGAATAATATTGTATCGGAGCTGAAATTCCCGGGCAATGCGCATAGCGGTCAAAATGTCATCGCTCCGGTGGGCATGAAAATGTGCAGGAATTTCCCTGTTTATCAGCGGCAGTAGAGCCTCGAGCTCGGGATTATATAAATCCTCTCCCGCCTGTTTTTGCATAAAATACCTCTTCGCCCTACTTAGTGTGCGGCGCATAATGGTCGCCACCGCCATGCGAGTCATGGGGGACTTGCCCTTTCTTTCCCCATAATTGCGTTTGGGGTTTTCACCCAGGGCAAACTTGATGGCGCATGGATCTTTGAGTATCATGCGCTCCACATTGATTCCGGCCAGCTTAATAGCTACTGCCTGTCCGCCAATAACATTGCTGCTTCCCGGAGATACAATGGCTGTTGTCACTCCGGCCCGCCGAGCCCGGACAATGGCTGTATCAAAGGGATTGAAGCCATCTGTCGCCCTCATGTCGGGAGTAATTGGATCGGTGGTTTCGTTGCAATCCTCTCCCTCCCAGCGCAGGCCCTCCTCAGAAATGCCGATATGAGTGTGGGCGTCAATAAATCCTGGAAGAATATAGCCACATTGGGCGTTAAGCTTGTCTCCTGTATAGGCAGGGGCGGATTCTATATTGCCGACACCTGTAATAATACCGTTTTCCATGTCAACGTATCCGTTCTGATATACTTCTTCATTCTCCATAGTGAGTATAGTGGCGTTAATAATGCGCATGGCAATCTCCTTTATACTGCAAATGAAATGATTATGAGCATAGTGCCGCAGCTCATGCGTGACAAGGTTTTTGCTATTGCTACCTGGGTTTTACTAAAAAAATACTCGTCTACTACACTGGCGCGCACCAGGTCATCATCGAAATCCCTGAAATCTTTAGAAAAAGATGGCCCATTCCTCCGGTAGCCCTTATAAGTTCGGTACATATAGGGGATGCGGCGATTTCTTTTGACGCGACAAAAGAGGGGCTGGCCGTGCATTGCAAGATAAGTAACCCATCCCCAGCCTATTAACACTGTTCCATAGGCACACAAGGCATAAATCAAATAGAGGCGGTCCCCATAAAAGGCTCCCATAATGGGGCATACCACCAGCGCAGTTACCAGGTAATGAAAAGTTTTCCTGTATATCAAGCGAAAGTAATGCCTTTTTGCCATCCTTTCCATCATATCCCTGCCTCCTCCCGATAGATATCCAGCTCATAATCATTAGCCAGGATAAAATGACCGGGGTAGATTTCGATCCAGGCCGGGGGACTTTGGGTGTAATTGTGCATGGCACTGTCATATATTAGCAGCCGTTTGCTCTTCTCTCTGTCTGGATCGGGATATGGTACTGCAGAAAGTAAGGCCTTGGTATATGGATGTAGCGGACGAGAAAAAAGCTCCTCGCAAGGGGCGAGTTCTACAATGCGCCCCTTATTGATGACCGCAATTCGGTCGGATATGAACCGAACTACCGACAGGTCATGGGCAATGAAAAGATAGGTCAGTCCACGCTCCCGTTTGAGCTTGTTGAGGAGGTTTACGACTTGGGCACATATGGATACGTCCAGGGCCGATATGGGTTCATCTGCCACAATAAAATCGGGATCCATGACGAGACTGCGGGCAATGCCGATTCTTTGTCGCTGTCCTCCGGAAAACTCGTGGGGAAAGCGAGAGGTGAAATCCCTAGATAGACCAACCTCATTCATTATTTTTTCGACTTTTTCCAGGCGATCCGTTTCATTATCAAATAAGCGATAATTATACAGGCCCTCTGAAATAATGTAGTCCACTTTGGCTCGCTCGTTAAGGGAGGCCATGGGGTCCTGAAAAATCATCTGCATTTCCATAGCCTGTTTCTTAGCCTCTTGCTTGTTGAGCTTACCCCGCATGGATTTACCCTTGAAGATAATATCTCCGTCCACCTTGCTATGGATACGCATAATGGCACGGCCAATAGTGGTTTTTCCCGAGCCCGATTCGCCAACGATGGAAAGGGTTTCACCCTTGAAAATGTCAAAACTTACATCATCCACAGCTCGAAAAACCCGCCTGCCCAGCTTAAAGGTGACTGTTAAATTGCGCACTGAAAGAAGTTTTTCTGTGCTTTGGCTGTATTCAAAAGGCTCGACGACGGAGATCCCAGCTGTTTGTGTAATTTTTCCCTCTTCCTCAAGCTTTTTAACAAAATTTTTTGCGAATGGGTGGAGCAGCCAGGTTTTGGCATAGTGGGTGTCCGAGGCCCATAGTATGGGCGGCTCCTGCTCAAAATCAATCTCCATGGCATTGGGATTGCGCGGAGCAAAAGCATCTCCTGTGATTTCCTTAAACAAATTAGGGGGAGTGCCCTGGATAGAGTAGAGATCCTGTCCCTTTATCCCAAGCTGCGGCAAAGAATGCAGCAGGGACTTGGTGTAGGGATGTACAGGAGATTTGAACACCTCGTGCACCGTGCCGTATTCAATAATCTGACCAGCATACATTACGCTGACCCAATCGGCGACGTTCGCCACAACGCCCAGATCGTGGGTAATATATACAACGGTCATTTTTAGTTCCTGCTGTAGCTGGCGAATCAGGTGTAGGATCTGGGCCTGCACCGTAACATCTAGAGCTGTAGTAGGTTCATCACAGATTAGTATCTCAGGTCGGCAGGCGATGGCAGCAGCCATCACTACCCGCTGGCGCATGCCGCCGGAAAACTCATGGGGGTACTGATGATAGCGGTACTCAGCATCGTCAATGCCCACTTTCCGGAGGATTTCAATCGCCTCCATTTTTGCCTCATCATGAGGGACGCCAAAGTGCCAAGTTACTACCTCGGCAATCTGATCGCCTATGGTGCGCACTGAATTAAGGCTTGTCATCGGATCCTGGAATACCATAGCGATTTTTTTGCCGCGAATTTTGAGCCACTCTACTTCGGTTCGATATTTTGCCAAATCCTCGCCCTGATAGAGCAGTTGCCCATGGCTGATCCTTCCGTTTTTGACCAGCATTCCGATAAAGGACTTGGTAAACACAGTCTTGCCACTGCCTGACTCCCCCACGATGGCCAGGGTCTCTCCCTTGTAAAGGTCAAGAGAGGCCTTTCTGATGGCTGTAAGGGTCCTTCCACGCAGGTTAAACTTTATTTCGACTTCCTTAGCTGAGAAAATTAGAGGACCTGTATGCATTGTCATTCCCCCTTTACACGTGGTTACGCGGGTCGGACGCGTCGGCAAACTTGTTGCCGATAACATAAAAGGCCACAGTAATAATGCACAGTATGATGGTCGGCAACAACATTTGGTAAGGGTGCAAAGTAAAGGAAGCCCGACCCTGGTTAACAATATTTCCCAAGGTTATGGCATCCACCGGAAGTCCGACCCCTACAAAGCTAAGAAAAACCTCCGAACCTATCGAATAGGGAATGCACAGAGCGGCCTCCATTATAATTAGGCTTATAATATGCGGAATAATGTTTTTAGTGGCAATGCGGAACATGGGAGTTCCTAAACATTTCGAGGCTATATTGTATTCGCTGTCTCGAATAGAAAGGATACGGTTGCGAAAGAATCGGGCTTCTACAATCCATCCTCGGGACGCCATGGCGAAAAACAAAGTAAAATAGCTGGCGTTCATAATATACGCCAGGAGTACCAGGTATACCGTGGAAGGAATATTGGTGATGAGGTTATAGATTTCAATCATAATTGGATCCAGCTTCTTGTTGTAGCCCCAGATGGCACCGACAATCATTCCCAGGCCTACATCGGAAATAGCGATGCAAAAGGCCAGTAAAAAGGAGTTCCTGGCGCCGTACCACGCTCTTGCCCAAATATCCCGACCTAAAGTGTCGGTGCCAAACAAATGCTGTGCATTGGGCCGGATATTCCATTCCAAAGGCATGATGCTGACCTGAGTCGGGTCGGTATCTGATACAATGGGATAGACAAAGCTCATAATAATAAGCGCCGTGATGAGCACTACAAGACATAACACTGCTTTATTTCTAAAAAAGGTATGCAGGGTAGAGCGCCAATAGGAGTAGTTGGAAAACCCTATTTCCTCGCTTTGGATATTATCAAAAATGGCAGCTCTAAATTTTTCCGGATTAACAGCAGCCGACATACTGCTGGCGTTAACTTTCATATCCTATTCCTCCGTCAGCTTAATGCGCGGATCGACCCAGGCAATTAGCAGGTCACCCAAAAAAACGCCCAATACTGAAAGCACTGCATACATTAGCACCAGAACCTGTACAAGATTGTTGTCCTGATTTTTTATGGCAGTGGTCAGCAGCCCTCCTGTGCCTGGGATGGCGTACAGGTTTTCAATAACCAGAGAGCCAGAAATTATAAAGAACAGGTCACTGGGTAGGTAAATGGCCAGCGGAATAATGGCATTGCGGAAAACATGCTTTTTTAAGACGGCTTTTTTTGATAGGCCCTTGACTTGAGCGAATTTTACATAGTCCTTGTTCTCCTCATCCACCATAAAACGGCGTAGCCATAAAGCATACCATGCGATACTTCCCAATGACAGGCAAATTACCGGCAAAATCCAGGATTCAGGCCGTTCCTGATAATATACCAATGGCAAATTGAACCACCTTGATATCCACACTTGAATAAAAAACAGGTAAATGAGATTTGGGACAGCGCGCACAACGAGGATATACCCCGTGCCTAGATGGTCGCCCCAATGATCCTTAAAGCGAATCATGAGCATTCCTAAAAGCAATCCAAACACAATACCAATAATCATGCTGGAAAAGCCAAAGGCGGCGGT
>DAIOXA010000089.1:0-629 GCA_036758185.1 Bacillota bacterium | reverse complement strand
ATCTTTTCTTGGAGCAGAGTTATAATGGGAACTTTGGGATAGACGGTAAGGCTTCGACCTAGCTCTCCTTGAAATAGATTTTTGACAAATCGCCCCAACTGGATAAAGGGGTGATCCAGCAATCCTTGATTGCGCAGATACGCCATGCGCGTTGCTTCATCGGCTTCTTTGATCATTTCATCAGGGAAGTAGCCGTTGAGGGGCATGAAGCGCAGCAGCATAAAGACAATCACAAAAACAAGTATAATGGTCACAAATGAACGTAGAGCCCGTTTTACAATATATCTGGCCAATAAGGCTCCTCCTTTTTCCCAGCACATAATCTCTTCAGCGGAAACTAGCCGCCACGTCCACATTCCGGGCGTGGCGGCCAAGTGTGCAGGGGATTTGACATTATTACAAGCTGGCTTGATTACCTTCTAAATTCCTTGGTCGCCACATGTTGATAATTGGATATTAAGGGACATGTACACTGATGATGCATCCCGTGCTATTAACTCTAATCAATTGCCAGATATTGCAGCTTCGCGCTGTTCTAACCAGGTGGCGTTCAGGCTCTGGAACTCCTCCAGAGTTAGGGGTTCACTGCCCACACGCAAGCCCTTGTACTTTACATTACCATAAAGTGT
>DAIOXA010000088.1:0-7143 GCA_036758185.1 Bacillota bacterium | reverse complement strand
GCGCTTGACTCACATTCAAGAGGCCGCAGGTTCGAAACCCGCCAGCCCCACCATAGGGTGCATAGGGCCATAGGGCATTTTCGCCTCTATGGCTTTAAAATAACGATGAAAGGTTTCGTTTAAGCAAATTTATCTATTATGGTTGTAAAATTGGAGAGGATAAAAAGCTACCCTCTCCAATTTTATGTGTTCGATAAACCGGGAATAAGTCATATTTTGAAGGGGGAACTTACATGAGTTATTTGAGTGAACTGAGAAAGTTGGTCGGTCACAGGCCATTACTATCGGCTGGTGCAACTGTACTTGTGCTGAAAAATGATGAAATCCTGCTCAATCTACGTTCTGATACAACTACATGGGGTATTCCCGGTGGTTCGATGGAGCTAGGTGAAACCTTAGAACAGACTGCACATAGGGAGTTGCTTGAAGAAACGGGACTATCCGCTGAAACAATGAAGCTGCTCACGGTATTATCCGGCCAGGATTACTATTTTGAGTATCCTAATGGCGACAAACTGTATTCTGTTATAGCCCTCTTCGAAGCCGAGAGCGTTAGCGGTGACTTGCCCATATCAGATGGTGAAAGTCTGGATTTGCAATTCTTCAAGCTGAAGGATTTGCCTCAACTTGAAAGCCGTGCAGCGGCAATAATTAAATGGATGCAGCAAAACCCCACGGTCTTTCCAGTTCCAAGGTTCAGACGGGGCCATCCTGATCTATTGCGGCCCTCCGAGGGGTTAACGGAATGAAGAACTGTACCTGTTAACACTATGGTAAAATGGTGGAAAACGAAAGGAAGACAGATTGGATTTCAATTACCTATTCATAGCTAATAAGCATAATCAGTAGCCTAATTAATGCATGATTTTTTGGCATATATAAACGGAATGATGGTTAAAGCTGCCTGTAGATGCGGTACTGAGTTGATAAGCAGGTAGTGTAAAAAATGAATATACTCAATCTCTATTTACCTTGTGGCTTGATTCCTCGGGAAGGGAATGGTATGTTAAATTTAGTCTGTAGTCTGCAGATAGGAAAGGAGTTGTTGTTTTATGACTGTTATTATTGAGGTGGCTTTCGTCTAAAACACAATATCGGGCATAGCAGTACTTTTTAAGGTGTATATCCGCCTTTTATTGTTGTGCCATTTCGAGTAACCTTTCGTTAATACTGTAGAATTCTATGGGCATACGAACAGGTATGCCCGTGTTTATTTTATTAGCACTTGCATACCTGTAATGAACCGTAGTTTGCAGCTATTGATGGCTGCTTACTACGGTATTTTTGTGCCCTTTTCTGGTATGCACATTTATGGCTAGTAAATCTCAACTGTATCGGAGGATAAAAGGATTGAGCTTATTAGATTACGGATTCATTCCGTCGATGTTATATTCCCTGGATGGACTACAGAATGAAGCGCCTGGCTTACCGGCAAGGGTCACCGCTGTTCACAAGGAACGGTATGAGCTTGTCTGTGAATACGGTCAAACCTTCGGGAGACTGAAAACAAGTGTTTACTATACCGATGGTGGTGAAAGCTTTCCAACAACGGGGGATTTCGTGCTGATAAACTTCAATAAGAGCGGCGATAGTCAGATTACAAGAACGTTGCCCCGCAGGTCGTTCTTTTCAAGGCGTGATCCGACGCCTGGACGTGGTGAGCAAGCGGTTGCCGCAAACTTTGACTATGTGTTTATCATGCAGTCTCTCAACTTCGATTTTAATCTGAGGCGCATGGAGCGTTATATCACGCTTGCTTGGCAGTCGGGAGCGGCACCGGTGCTTATCTTGACAAAAGCTGATTTGGTCGAGGACTTCACCGAGCAAATGCGAGGGGTAGAAAAGGTCGCGCCCGGCATTGAGGTATATGCCGTCAGTGCGGTGAGCGGTGCAGGGCTTGGCGCACTGGCCGAGTATCTGAAACCGCGTAAAACCATTGTCTTCCTCGGCTCGTCGGGCGTCGGTAAGTCAAGTCTTGTCAATGCCCTGGCAGGTAAAGAAATTATGGCGGTGAACGAAATCCGGGAGGATGACAGCAGAGGCCGCCACACCACCACCCACAGGCAGCTCATCATGCTCGACAGCGGCGTCATGATTATCGACACCCCCGGCATGCGCGAACTCGGTATGTGGGACGTAAGCCAGGGGCTGGGCGAGGCATTCAGCGATGTTGAGCAGTATTTCGGGAAGTGCAAATTTACGGACTGCAAGCATCAAGCAGAACCAGACTGTGCTGTCAAAGCTGCAATTGAAAACGGCGAGTTGCTCCTGGAGAGATGGAACAGTTATTTAAACCTCAAGCGTGAGGCTAAATTCTCTGATGACAAAGAAGCCTATTTGCGGCAGAAACAACAATGGGACAAGGAGATTGCCAAATGGAGTAAGCAGAGAAAGAAAAATGGAGGGGTGAAAAAATGAATTTAACTATAAGGCTGGAGAACCCTCGACATGGAGGTATTAAATGTTTATTCAACATGACAATTTAGTCATTCGCAATGCGACAAAAGAAGACGCGTCAATTCTAGGCAAGTGGTGGCGTGACGGAGCTGTAATGGCTCACGCAGGCTTCCCGAATGGGCTGGACACAACTGACGAGCAGATTGCAGCTGCGCTTTCAGCAAGTACCGATAGTACCAGCCGCCGACTGATAATAGAGTCCAACGGGCATCCCATTGGCGAAATGAGTTATGGCAACAAGGGGAATCTCACTGCAGAGATAGGCATCAAAATCTGCGAGAGCACCGAACAAGAAAAAGGTTATGGCACAAGGCTTCTGAGCATGCTTATCAGCGCGCTACTATGCGACGAGGGATACGAGAAAATAATCCTCGATACAAATTTGAAAAACACCCGCGCCCAGCATGTTTATGAAAAGCTCGGATTCAAGAAGCTCCGTATCAACATTGGCTCATGGCGCGACCAGCTCGGCCGGTTACAGTCTTCCATCGACTATGAGCTGACAAAGAAAGACTGGCTGCGTTAAGGCTGCTATAACCAATCGCTCTATGCCGATTTGATCAATTGAGGCTGTCAAGAATGCTCTTGATGAGGAGGATTTGGCCGCCTTCGAGGAGCGGAGTAATGAACCTACCATTAGCTACGAAGGCTTACTCCAGCGGTTACCTGGGCAATCATAAAATTCCCGATAATTCGACAGGGAATTGATGACGATTAGCCCTTGGGGGGTATTGAGGTTACAGGTTGAGCCTGTAACTTTTTTGTATTCTGGCTCAGTGCAGGGATATTGCCAGTTAATGGCGAAAGGTCTTTGCAGTAATAATGGGATGCGCTGTATACAGGAGAATTGCCAGACATCAGCCCAGAGAGGAGCATACCTATGCAGGAAGTGGAAAAGTTTTACGATGATAATGCCCAGGCAGAATGGGAGCGTCTCGAGAGACACCCCATGGAGTTCGCCCTGACCATGCGGGCTTTACAGGAGCAGCTCTCACCCAAGAGCAGGATTCTGGATATTGGGGGCGGTCCCGGCCGCTATTCCATTGCCCTTGCCCAGTTGGGACACCGGGTCACCCTACTAGACTTGTCCTTGGCCAATGTAAAACTGGCCGGGGAAAAGGCAAGGGAGGCAGGGGTAAGTTTAGAGGAAATTGTCCACGGCAACGCCTTGGATCTAAGCGCTTTTGTCGATGCAGGCTACGACGCCGCCCTTCTCTTCGGGCCTCTTTACCACCTTACTGACCCTGGGGATCGGGATGGGGCAATTAGTCAAGCCTTGGCCAAGTTAATGCCCGGGGGCCTTCTCTTTGCTGCCTTCATCAATCGCTATGCCTTTTTAATTGACATCATGAGGAATGAACCTGAATCCCTGCTGACCAGCGATAATGTCCAGGAATTAATTCGAAACGGCATTAATTATGGACCAGGTTTCACCCAGGCCTGGTTTGCCCATCCCAGCGAGATTAAACCGCTGATGGAAGGGCATAAACTCACCACCCTAAAGTTTATGAGTGCGGAAGGCATCGTCGCTCCGGCGGAGCTCAGCATAAATGAGCTTCCCCCTGATCATTTTATGGCCTGGGAGGATCTGTGCTGGCAATTGGCAGAGGAGGAGAGTCTCTTGGGAATCTCTGAGCACCTATTGTACGTTGGCAAGAAGTAGTTGCTGAAGATTGATAAATACTAAAGCGGGGGGGTTACATGTGATTGACTCGCGCTGTGGTCTGCACTGTACAGGCTGTGAGTACAAAGAAACTTCCGATTGTGGGGGTTGTATAGAAACAAATGGCCAACCATTCCATGGAGAATGTCCCGTTGCGGTTTGCTGCCAGGAGAAGGGCTTTGTCCATTGCGGGGAATGCCCGGATATTCCCTGTTAACTCAGTATACATACAATCCGGAACATGGTGACAACCCTTCTGGTGCAAGAATTGAGCAATGCAAAAATGGCGCGATGAACATCAAAGCTCAGCCTGAAGTACTTTGTTGACGCTGGCCTTTTCCCCAGGGTTCTGTATAGATTGGCCAGGGGGCCTTTTGTGTTTTTTTCTTTATTTTATTAAAGGAATACGGGGGTTGGGAGGCGAATTAAGTACTATCTAAAATGGGAGGTGTTTGTGGCTTGAACTCAGAAACGCTGCAAGACAATATCAGTCACTCTCTAACTGCTGACCGCAGGATCGTACTGTTGGTCGGCCCGCCGGGGGGCGGTAAAAGCCGGATACTCAGGGAACTCAGAGGTGTGGGATTGGTGAATGTGGGCAAGGAACTGGCCAGGGATTTGGCCAAAATCCCCCCCAAGGAACGGGAAGAGCAGGCCTTGGGTCTGCTGGGAGAATTGATCAACATCTTCGCCCAACCCGTCGTAGTCTTGGATAATATTGAGTTGTTGCTGGCCCCAGAATTGAAATTAGATCTTTGGACGTCCCTGGAGGAACTTAGCCAGAGCAAGCAGCTAGTTGTGGCCTGGACAGGCCGTGTAGTCGGCAACGAAATTCAGTGGGGTGAACCTGGGGTGCCAGGTCATCTAACCTTGAGCTTAGACAACTGCCCTGCCAACATTGTCAATATGACAGGTTAATATATTTTGCGCCCTCCGGGGCGCTTTTGTTTTAAAATGAGAGCAATTTAGCGATACCATTGAGCAATTATAGAAAATACTTCTCTGAGGTAGGTTGCTAAAATAACAGAGATAAGGATAATTAGGAGGGATTCTATGTTTGAAAGGGAACAATTTGCCAAATTAGGTAAATGGGCTGGTTTTGTAGGGGTTATAACCCTAATCGGGGGGATTTTGCAAGTTATGACCATCGTAGGAATTATATCTGGTGTACTAATGATCATACTGGGTGTCAAACTTATGGGGACTAAATCCAGTGCAAAAGCAATCGCCGCCTACAGCGGAGAGATGCCGCCGGATCAGCTCAATAAGATGGTTAACGATCTGCGGGTTTATTTTCACATTAATGGCGTTCTCATAATCATCGGTTTAATTGTTGCTGTCCTGGTTATGATTGCTGTAGCTATCGGTACCTTCTCCGGTCTCATCCCCTGGGAAGAGTTCATTCAGTTCGAATATACTGGATAAGAATTTTTTCGTCGCGGCTACTGCCGCGGTTTTTTTATAGAAAACAGCTCCAGCGCCTCGTAGAAAGCGCTGGAGCTGTCATTGCTATTCAAACTTTACCGAGTCGAGAATCGCTTGGTAGTCATCCAGGATGCCCTCAAAGTCTGCCTCGAGAGCCACTATGCTGAACCTGAAGGCGAGGGTCTTATGAATTACTACGATGGAGTCCTTTTGCTTAAAGCCATTGGAAAGGTACGTGATCTCCCGGGCGTCCCGGCCATCGATGCGGAGCTTTTCCGTCCCCCCCAACCACTCTATATCCCTGTAATTTTCTTCATGAAAGGATTTGGTGTGTTCTACATGTTCTTCTAGATTCTTGCCTATAGCGCCCTTCTCCTTGGTGACAGAAAAGAATCCCCCCTGATCGTTGACGCACTGCATCAACACAACGGTGCCTTCTTCCCTTACTCGCCACCCTTCGGGGAGATCTAGGCTGACTAGTACATCTTTGGAACCTCCTGACCCGCCTCCACCGCAGCCTGCCATTAGTATTAGAGACATTATCAATAAGCCAAAGATGATTCTCTTCAATTTATCACTCCTATAATTTCGATTCTGTTAACCGTCTTATAATTATAATAAGCCTTCTTTACTCTCCCTACCTTTCTCAACTTGCGGTTTCCTTAAGCGTTATTGCTTTTTTGACCCTGTGGTTACCTGTAATGTTATGCCGTTTTAGGCTTTTTCTTTCCTTCGAATTGGGGTAGGATAAAAATGAATCTTTACCAATTGGAGGAATTGCGTTGAGTGAGTTTAAGAATATTGTCATGGTTGCTTCAGGTAAGGGGGGTGTGGGCAAGAGTACTGTTACAGCGGGATTGGGGCTGGCAGCGGCGGAAGCGGGTCATGCCGTTGGCATCATAGATGCCGACCTGCATGGTTATAGCATCCCGCGAATGTTGGGGCAGGAGGGTAAACCCCATTATGATAAGGATGAGCGCCTATTGCCGGGGGAGGCAGGGGGTGTAAAAATAGTCTCCATGGGCTACTTTGCCCAGGATAATCCAATTATCTGGCGTGCTCCCCTGTATTCCCAGGCGCTGCGCCAGTTTCTCAATGACTTTGAATGGGGGACATTAGACCTTTTGCTCATAGACCTGCCCCCAGGAACGGGAGATATGCCCCTTAACGTCATGCAAAACGTCCAGCATTCCAAAATGGTAGTGGTCACCACACCCCAGCCCACCGCTGCCGAAGTGTCGGCCCGGGTGGCTGTCATGGCCCAGAAGATGAATGTGGACGTCCTGGGTGTTGTGGAGAATATGGCTTGGTTTCAGTGCCAGGAGTGCAGTCACAAGCACTTTATATTTGGTCAGGGTGGCGGCGAAAAAATAGCCCAGGACCTGCAAACCCAGGTGCTGGGGCAATTGCCTTTGTTGCCGACGATGCGGGAGGCTGCCGATGCCGGGAGGCTGCAATTGACGGAGCCTATGCGCCAGGTCTTTGCCCAATTGCGAGGCAAATTGGGTCTATAGGGGGGCGCCCTCCCTTTTTTCTTTTGGGGGAAGGGAAATTTCCTTCAAAGGAGAATATATAAGGATGGTAATAGTTTCATGGGG
>DAIOXA010000087.1:0-7169 GCA_036758185.1 Bacillota bacterium | reverse complement strand
AAGTCGGCCTTGTCCTGGCAATCATCATGATCCTCATTCTCATCGTCCGCAATTCCTACATCTGGATAGAGCATGGAACCTTTAATTCTGAGGTCATCCCCTTCCAGGTCTGCCATTTCGGTAACTTCATCTTCTTAATAACAGCCCTCTCCAGAAGCACAGTGTGGAGCACAATGGCCTGGTGCCTAAACTTTCCTGCCGGGCTGGTCTCGGTGGTATTTGCCGACGGGTTGGTGAATAACTACACCACCATGATCAATACCCAGGCTATCACTTATATTACCGGGCACATGCTACTGGTGACGGCGGGGTTCTACATGCTCCTGGCTGGACTCATTCGGATTAGCTGGCGATCCATGAAGAAGATGTTCCTCTTGGTAGGATGCGGGTATTTCCTGTCGGTAGCCATCAATAGCTGGTTCAACAGAGTTTTTGCCCACACTACTCTGACTGCCAACTACTTTTATACCTATATGCCCGAGGCCGGCACCCCTCTGGAGATGATGTTTGATCTAGGCCAGAGCTACACCCTGCTGGGGATTGCCTTTAACCCTATCTATCTCTTGCTGCTGGGCTTAGCGGGGGCAATTGTCATGCTGGCCATGTATGGAATCTACAAGCTAAAGGGTGAAACTCATTCAACAAGACTAACCTTCAGCCCCTAATAAACAAGAAACTGCCCAGAGCTTTCGCCCGGGCAGTTTTTCTTCCGACATCCGACCTCTGACCTCCGACTTCCGGCCTCTACATCAGGCTTCTGATTCTGGCTTCCAACTTCTACGTACCGCAGAAGGTACGGTATGGACAATCTGAGGGAGCTGGCACCTGGGCATACTCCTCCTGCTCCGGGCAATAGGCAAAGGGCCGGGAAAGGACATCCAGCAGCCTTTCCAGAACATGAAAGTCTCCTTCCCCTGCTGCCGCCAATGCCTCCTCCACCCGGTGGTTGCGGGGAATTACCCCGGGATTGCTCTGGTGCATCAGCTGCTCCCAAGCTCCTTCTGTCCCCTCCTGCCTTTCCCGCCTGACCAACCACCGCTCCCGCCACTGGGCAAAATCTGCAAGGGCAAAGAGATCCATGCCCTCCAGCTTGCCTAGAGTCAAGGCCCGGAATGTATTGGTATAGTCAGAGCCATGTCTATGCATGAGGGTAAGCAGCTCAGAAATTAGCGTTTCATCCTCGGACTCTTCGTTGGCTAACCCCAGTTTTCCCCGCATTCCCATCAGCCAATGGTCGTGGTATAGGACACTGAACTCTGAGATAACTTGCTGCGCCAGGGCCACAGCCTCGTCGGTGTTGGCATGGAGCAGGGGAAGCAGGGTTTCGGCAAAACGGGTTAGATTCCAGGCTGCGATGCGGGGTTGCTGGCCATAGGCATAGCGACCCCAGCGATCGATGGAGCTAAATACCGTACCCGTGTCATAGGTATCCATAAAGGCACAGGGACCATAGTCATTAGTTTCACCACTGAGGGCCATGTTATCTGTATTCATCACCCCGTGCACAAAGCCCACTAATTGCCACTGGGCAATGAGCTGGGCTTGCCGCAGCGCCACTTCCCTGAGGAGGGAAATATACGGGTTGGCATCATCCAATGCCCAGGGAAAGTGGCGCTGCAGGGTGTAATCCGCCAGGGCGCGGAGGTCGCCCTCTGTTCCCCAGCTAGCGGCATACTGAAAGGTCCCGACTCTAAGGTGACTGGCAGCCACCCGGGTGAGGATTGCACCGGGCAGGGCGGTCTCGCGATATACAGGCTCTCCCGTGGTGACCACGGCCAAGCTCCGAGTGGTGGCAAGCCCTAAGGCGTGCATTGCCTCGCTGATGATGTACTCCCTAAGCATGGGTCCCAGTGCTGCCCTGCCATCTCCTCCCCGGGAGTAGGGCGTAACCCCTGAACCCTTGAGCTGTATATCCACCCGCCGGCCCCCAGGGGTAACATGCTCTCCCAAGAGCAGCGCACGGCCGTCGCCCAACATGGTAAAGTGACCGAACTGATGACCGGCATATGCCTGGGCCAGGGGAGCCGCGCCAGGGGGTAAACGATTGCCCGCGAGTTCTGCAACGCCGGTGTCGCTTCTTAGCGCCTGGGGATTGAGTCCCAGTTCTTGGGCCAGGGAATCATTGAGGATGACCAAGGTTGGTGCCGAAACAGGGGTTGGCGGGAGGGCGGAGTAGAAGGGCTGGGGCAGCTGGGCATAGCTATTGGCAAAGCTCCATTCTCTATTCAAACTGGTTTTTGTCGGCATACTTTTCCTCCCTTGCTACTTAAGAGTATTTGACTCCAGCTCAATCCTATGCTGTGAAGAAGGTGTTTTGCCCTTGGAATCAGAATAATATAAGGAGAATACGTGGAGGTGAATCCATGCCCCTGGATATAGTTCGCAATGACATAACCAAGATGCAGGTGGACGCCATCGTCAATGCCGCCAACTCTGCCCTAAAAATGGGTGGAGGTGTTTGCGGTGCAATTTTCCATGGCGCGGGTCCCAAGGAACTGCAGCACGAGTGCGCTCAAATTGGGAGCTGCCAGCCGGGACAGGCCGTCATCACCAGGGGATATCGTCTCCCCGCCAAGTACATTATTCACACCGTAGGGCCAATTTGGCAGGGAGGGCAGCACGGTGAAGCCGGACTGCTCCGAGCATGCTACCTCAATTCCCTAACGCTTGCCAAGGAAAACGACTGCGAATCCATCGCCTTTCCCTTAATATCTTCGGGGATTTACAGCTATCCCAAGGCAGAGGCCCTGACCATTGCTACCAAAGCAATCGCCGACTTCCTAGCCGACAACGACATGCATGTTTACCTGGTGATCTTTGACAATGGGGCCTTTTCCCTGGGCGAAGAAATCCTGGGACCAATCCAGGCCTACATCGAACAGAACTATGTGAATGAACATAGTCAAGCAAGGCGGGTATTCTGTGACCGACCTTCTTTCTTCCCAATCAGCAAAGAAATGATCCAGCCAGTAGGGCTGGATGATATTATTGAACGCCTGGATGAACCCTTTTCCCAAACCCTTTTCCGGCTCATCGATGCCAAGGGCATGACCGACGTCCAAGTCTACAAACGCGCCAATATCCACCGCAAGCTCTTCTCAAAAATTCGTAGCAACCGGAGCTACATGCCCAGTAAAAAAACTGCTGTGGCGCTAGCCATTGCCCTGGAACTGAATATGACTGAGACCAATGATTTGCTGGAGCGGGCTGGCTATACCCTATCCCGCAGTCAGTTATTTGATGTTATTATTGAATACTTCATTACCAAAGGAATCTACAATATCTTTAGCATCAACGAAGCTCTCTTTTACTATGATCAACCCCTGCTGGGTGCATGAGGGAATTTGTCGCTTTTCAGGCGACCTGGTTGGCATCCATGGGTGTTATCCTTAGGCGTAAAGGAGGATGACGCTATGAAAAAGAATTTTACAGAGCTGGTGTTCATTTTGGACAGAAGTGGATCCATGGCGGGGTTGGAGGATGACACCATCGGCGGGTACAATTCCATGCTCAAGAAACAGCAGGAACAAGATCAAGGCGGCTCATAAGCACACCAAGGAAGAATTCCGGCCCAAAAAAATTCTGTTTGTCATCACCACCGATGGTATGGAGAACGCCAGTCGCGAATACACCTACCAAGGTGCGCCAGCTTGTGGAAGAACAGATGCAAAAGGAAAGCTGGGAGTTCATCTTCCTGGGCGCCAATATTGACGCCATCAAAACCGCCGGCAATTTTGGCATAAATCCCGGCAGGGCAGTCAATTATCATGCCGATGGTGCAGGGACAGAGCTGAATTACATGTCGATTAGCTCGGCCATATGCGACCTGCGGGAGGGGCGCCCCCTCACCGCCGCTTGGAAGAAAGATATCGAAAAGGATTATAAGAAACGAAACAAACAGAGTTAGTCACTAAAGGAATCAGCCAATAGAGGGTGAACATGCTCTCGGTGACCAGGGCGCCGTGACTGCCCCCGGTTCCCTCTGGGTACATGCCGTGGTCGGCGTAGATCAGGACCCTTCCCTCCCACTGATCCACCAGTTGGCGAACATACTCATCGCTCTGGCGAATCTTCTTCAGGGTGTTTTCATGGAGGTCACCGTTATCGTGACCTGCGACATCAACATCCTTGTAGTGGACGAAGAGCAGGTCGTGTTCCTCACCGATAATTCCCAGGGCATAGGCTGTCTTTTCATCGTCGGTACTGCCATCCCCATTGCGGTCGACGTTGAATACCGGCTCAATCTCCAGTTCAATGGTACCCAAGGGACCAAAGACTGCTGTCATCTTCTTGCCCTCATCCTTGCTAAGAGCAAATAGCGTCGGCACATCTAGCTGCCGAGTGCGCCTTTCATACACTCCGCTGACATGGGGCAGGACGCCGGACAGCGAAGCTGCCAAGTTCACCGGAGTGATGGAGGGGTAAACGGACATAGACAGTCCTGGTTGCGGCAAGGTATCCAGGAAGGGTGTATACCCCAGGGCGCTGGCATGCTGGTATTGATGTTGTCCCAATCCGTCCACCAGGATGAGGAGGAGGGGTATGCCCTCCGCCACGGCTACCCTGGCATCGCCATAGACATCGGTTACTTGCTTTTCCGGGGGATCCAGGACGATGCCCTTGGCCCGGGGAATGACCACTTCATCTCCAACCATGTAGCTGATGCTGTTGCTGCTCAGGATAAAGCGGCCATCCTGGCGCAGATGTTCAACTTCGCCCTTTTCGCCAACGACCAAGACAGAGTCTCTCCCCGACAAGTTGACATAATCTTCTATGGCAAAGGCTTTATGCCGGTGGAATGTAGTGGCTGTCAGCTCCTGGCCTTCATGATTCACCGTCGCCGTTCCCCTAACGGTGGAAAAAACTGAATAGCCGCCTTTGTACAGTTCTCCCACCGATAGCCTGGTGATGTTTCTACCGGACTCAATGATGTTAAAGTAATTGTCCACCGGCATCTCTTGGGCAACGATGACTATTTCCTGGATATTCTTGATATTGCTGCTCACAGGATGCCTTAAGTTTATTGCCTCCCAACCATTTTGCTGGTTGAGAGCCAAGTAGCATTCGTCAAGATTGTCGTTATTGATGATAGCACTAAAGCCATCTCCAGCGATGAAGAGCACCTTGAACATATTCCCCAGGGGCTCAGCCTCTTGAATGATCTGTTCCAGGGAAGTCACCTGAATGGTCTTGTCACGGTACTTTAACTTTTGGGTTGCCGGAGCCTGGGATAGGCTATTTATGCTCAAGGGGTTAGCGATGTCGCCTACAATGGAAAGGGGCAGTTGGATAGATTCTGCCCCCTGACATCCCAAGAGCAGGCTGCCCAAGAGTACCATCAACAAGCCGACTGCAATATACTTGGACTTTCCGTTCATGGAATTCATTATTCCTAACCTGACAAGGCCGGGCTACTCGCCAACGCTGATGGACAGCAAGTACTTAACCGAGGTGTTTTTGGGAAGCCCATCGAAGGCAGAAGCCAATTCGCCGCCCTGCCGGAAGTAAATAATACCGGCAGCCAGATCTTCATAGCTCACTTCAGCGGTATAGCCATCATCGGACTCCAGAGTGTATGTGTCGGCAACTTCCAGACCCAATTTGTCTGCCAAATCCTTGAGGGCCACGCCACTATCGCTACCCACTGTCTTTGTCTCGAAGTATTCCAAGCCCGGTTTTACAAAGAGGAATCCGGTATCGCCGGTGCTCAAAGTTACCAGGTTCTTGACGTGCATGCCCCGAGGCAGGTCGGGTCCCCGGAAGGCAGGAGCATTGTCCCCTTCAACAACGATATAGTTTTCTAAGAAGGTACTTAGTTCCTCATTCTTCTCAAAACCGTCACTGGCTAACATGTGTACCAAGCTAGAGCATTGCACATCGGCCAGTAGCTCCGAGGTCTTGACAGACTTGGCGCCAGCTTCAGGGGCATAGTCATCTACGCTGAGCAGGGATTGCAGAGTCTCAAAGAAGACAATCTTCTTTAGCGCGCCGCCTGTGTCGCTACCAGGGCCTGGTGCACCTGACTCCCCTCTGGTGAGGGTGATCTTTATGGTGTTTTTCACCCAGTACATGGCCTCTTCGCCGGGGATGAACATCCTGATGGGCCTGGTATCTTCATATAAGTACTCGCCATCGATCATGTAAGCCAGGATGACTTTGCTGTCGCTTACAATATCGTTGGGAACTTCGGCTGAATATCCGTCCCCGGCAGTAAAGCGTAAGGTGTCCAGATTGTCTGCACTTATTCCCAAGTGTGCCAACACGTCTTGCAGCAAGACACCTTTAATGGGGTATTCATCCACCAATTTTCCATCATCAAAGCGTTGAATATCCTCATCGACGGCCTTGAGGGCCATCAAGTCTGCCACAGTAATCTCCATCTCGCCTTTTTCCGGACTGTCGATGATAATGACATCATCTTCACCGGAATAATCGCTGCCGGACCCTTCCTTGGGACCGCAGCCCGCCACCACCATGAGTGCGCAAGCAAGAATAGCAATCAGTACTAACAGTTTCTTATTGGTATATATCATTTTTCTCTCCCCCAGTCTTATTTGTTCACTACCGGATATCCTAAAGACAGCCTTTCACCACCTCCGAAATAAAAGAAAAAATGACCCTCGGAAAAGAGTCACCACAAAATAAGCGGTAAGCAAAATTGCATCCACCAGAAACTCCTTTCCAAACACGGGAGGCGCCGCCGTTTCCAGCGGCACCCAGCGGTCTAAGTTTCATAGTCTCCCTTAGAAAAATAGACTCGGAGCAAAAGATATTCAGTTCACCTTGATAGTACAGGCAAGGCTGAAATATGTCAAGGAATCGCAATCACTCTGCTAAAATCTTACTTAAAGGGTTTTGGATCACTCAAGTCAAATTCTTACCGAGGGGATGTGAATTGAGTTTGTCTCTAAAAACCCGAAAAGAATATTTGAAGCAAATGAGAGACCGCTATATCAAAAGT
The DNA here is from genome assembly GCA_036758185.1 of Bacillota bacterium. Lineage (GTDB taxonomy): Bacteria > Bacillota > Proteinivoracia > UBA4975 > UBA4975 > DAIOXA01. The sequence continues at coordinate 208 of DAIOXA010000087.1, read as the reverse complement.
AAAAGTCGACCCGAGAAGTCCCAGATTCTTGACGAGGTAGTCAACGTAACCGGTTACCATCGCAAACACGCTATCCAAGTTTTGAACGGCAAAACATCTTTGTTTGTTTCTACGCCCCGTCTCCGCAATCGTCCGCTAAAATACCTTGAGGCTATGCCGGTCATCCAAAAGGTCTGGGAGGCCTTAGATTACCCTTGTGCCGAGCGCC
>DAIOXA010000086.1:5027-7183 GCA_036758185.1 Bacillota bacterium | reverse complement strand
GAAACCCAAGCGCTCCCGAAGCTCTGCGGCAATTTCATCGGTGGTGACAAAGTTATTTTGGGCCCGGGCCAGCACCGATTCGGTGATGCACAGGACATCCCCGTCATCCAAGAGCTGATCCCTGTTACAGTCCTTGACCACTTGGATAACCATCCCCAAGAGATCTGAGCCGGGGACAACAACACCCATCTTTAAGCCAAAGGCAGCGGGACCAATATATGCAGGTAGACTTGCCATACCCTTCACCCCTAGATAGAATTTTCACCCCGATGATTCTATCACAAAACACTAGCAATTACCAACTCCTTTGGTTTCCCAGATCGAACCCTAGGTTTGTTTTAGCACTTGCATCCGTTGCAGACAAACTATAAACTTAAGCAAAGGAACTTACTTGCAGTGGAGGGTTAATGTATGAACGTCTTAGACAGAGTCAAGGAAACGCTGAAACAGGAAATTGCGACGGCAGCAGCTGCAGCTGGATTGGCAACGCGTGGGCAAGAACTCCAAGTAGTGCTGGAAACGCCTCGCCTAAAAGAACACGGTGACTATGCCACCAACTTGGCCATGCAGCTGACCAAGACCGCCAAGAAATCGCCCCGGCAAATTGCCCAGGAAATAGTGCAGCATATGGATACCTGTAAGGCTAGGGTCAGCCAGGTAGAAATAGCAGGACCGGGGTTTATCAACTTCCGCATGGACAAGGGCTATTTATTGGACATTATTCCCGAAATCATCGACGCTGGCCGGGAATATGGTCAATCTGACCAAGGTGGGGGTGAATATTGAATTTGTCTCGGCAAATCCCACCGGAGACCTGCACGTCGGCCATGCCCGCAATGCTGCGGTGGGGGACAGCCTGAGCAGGATCATGGCCAAAGCGGGTTATGCCGTGCACCGGGAGTACTACATAAATGACGCCGGCAACCAGATTAACAACCTTGCCCTGTCCATTGAAGCCCGCTACCTTCAGGCCCTGGGCCGGGACTATCCCATGCCCCATGAAGGCTACCACGGTGCAGATATCGTGGACATGGGCGAAAAATTGGCAGCGGACCATGGCGATAAATATGTAGACCTGCCCCAGCAAGAGCGCCTGCAGATAATGCGCAAATACGGCCTAGAGCAGGAGTTAGGCAAGCTGAAACAAGACCTGGCTGACTTTGGCGTAGAATTTGACACCTGGTTCTCGGAAACTTCCCTGTATGAAACGGGCAAACCCGAGGCAGCGCTGGAATACCTAGCCCAGCAGGGCAGGATCTATGAAGAAGATGGAGCGGTATGGTTCCGGGCCAGCGAGTTCGGGGATGACAAGAATCGGGTCCTGGTCAAGCAGGACGGCTCTTACACTTACCTGATGCCGGATATCGCCTACCACCGGGATAAGCTGGAAAGGGGGTTTGAGACCCTGATCAATGTCTGGGGCGCCGACCATCACGGCTATATCCCCCGCTTGCAGGCCGCCCTGGAGGCCCTGGGCCATCCGGATAAGCTGCAGATCCTGATCATGCAGATGGTCAACCTCTACCAGGACGGGGAAAAGATCAAGATGAGCAAGCGCACAGGCAAGGCCGTGACCCTCCGGGACCTCATTGAGGAAGTGGGGACCGACGCCGCCAGGTACTTCCTGACCATGCTTAGCGCCGACTCCCAACTGGACTTTGACCTGGATCTGGCCGTATCCAAATCCAACGATAACCCCGTATTTTATGTCCAATATGCCCATGCCCGCCTGTGCAGCGTCGAAGAGAATGCCAGAGAAGCTGGGCTAAGCTTTGACCAGGGTGTAGACCTCTCCCCCCTGACCCTGGAGCGGGAATATGACCTCCTCACACATCTGGGCGAATTTCCCACCGTGGTGATTGAAGCGGCAGAAAAGTTGATGCCCCACCGGTTGGTGACCTACGTCTTTGACCTGGCCTCCCAACTCCACAGCTACTACAACGCAGAGCGGGTCATCGACCTGGAAGACCTGGCCAAGAGCAAGGCCCGCCTGGCCCTGATGAAAGCTGTGCGCATTGCCCTGGCCAACGCCCTCAACCTCATTGGCGTCACCGCCCCACAAAAAATGTAAGTTCATCAGGAAAGTTCCAGGCCAATTCGGGGACGGTCCTGCTTTTGGCCAAAAACAGTACTCATAAGCTTTGGCCAAAACCAGG
>DAIOXA010000086.1:0-5017 GCA_036758185.1 Bacillota bacterium | reverse complement strand
CCTTTTTCTCCTAACTAGGGCTTTGAACACTGGAGCAATTGTCTGTATTATTATAATAGAAATACCGGGGAGGTTATTTTATGCCACGCAAGCCCCGTCGAATCAGTCCAAGTGGGTACTATCATGTCATACTCAGGGGAATCAACAAGCTATCCGTCTTCGACAGCTATAGGGAAAAGTCCTATTTCCTAAAGGTGCTAAAGCGGATGGGTAAGGAAAGAGAATATTGGGTTTTTGCCTACTGCTTGATGAACAACCATGTTCATTTACTCCTCAGGACAGGCGCCATGCCCCTAGCCGAATCCATGAAGCGCATCTGTGTCAGCTTTGTCTATTACTATAACAAGCTGCACAACCGGTCCGGGTCCCTCTTCGGCAACCGCTATAATAGTGTGGTCATCGAAAACGATCTGCAATTGATGCTATGTGCCAAGTACATCCACAACAATCCCGTAAAGGCGGGAATAGTGCGTTTTCCTGAGGAACATCCGTGGAGCAGCTTCAGATATTACATGGATCCAGATCTAGAATGCCCTATCCCCCTCAATACCAGGACCTTGCTGAATTTATACGACTTAGACACCCAAAAGGCAGTCACGAACATGAGGGAGTTTACCAATCAGGAGATTGTTGAAAACCTTGGCCCCACCACATTAAAGGACTATGTCGAGGAAATCATCTTCCAAGAGCATGTTCTTCCGGAAGAACTAAATACCCTGTCTCGACAGCGCCGGGATAGCATTATCCGCAAGATTATTGAGCAAACTGGAGCCAAAGCTAAGGACCTCTCGGAAATTCTGGGCCTAAGCACTACGATCATCTACAAAGCAAAGCAAGGGGACGTACAATCCTAAGGCCGTCCCCTTGCTTTTGCCTACCGGGGTTGGCACTGGGCGAACTGGCCGATGAGCACTATTCGGTTTAGGTTGGGGGTCATAAAGGGCGGGCCGGTTTCGGCGGTGATGACGATGTCTTGGAAGGGAATGAGGCCCTCGCCGGGTCCGAAGACTACGGCCCCTACCCACACACCGGGTTCAGTGACCACCGGTCCCGTCTGCAGTAGCTGAAAGGGGACGGACGGTAAGCCTGGTCTCCGAATCCAAGCCACGTAGATTGTTCCGCCGAAAAGCGTAGGTGGCGGCAGGCCAATGGTGGCAGCTAGAATATTTCCTCCCTGGGAGTTCTGAACGACCCGAACCACGCCCCCGGCCTCAGCCTCTGGCAAGATGGGCACATTGGCGGTGCGGAACAGCAGCATGCTGCATTCCACCACCGGTTGTGGCGGGACGCCGGTGGGCACACAAATCCTCTGCCCTGGAAAGATCATGTTGGGGTTGGGAATCTGGGGATTGGCGGCAATCAAGGCATTGAGGCTTACCCCAAACCTCTGGGCAATAAAAAACATGGTATCCCCACTGACCACGGTGTAGATAAAGCCGAGGCAGGTGGCAGGGGGAGGAGGGAATTGTCTTAACAAAGGAAAACCTCCCTTCATTTCACTGTTACAGTGTATGAAGGGGGGAGTAATACTGAATTCCGCAATAGGCCTGGCCAAAAGTAGGACCGTCCCCGAATTGGCCTTGACTTTTGTGCGGTGGTGGTTTACGATACTAAACAATACGCTAAAGACTGTGAAGGGAAAAAGTAGACTGGATGGATGGTCGCAGCGAGTCGATGATGGTGGAAGGTCGACACCAGTCCCAGCTCGAAAAACATTCCTGAGTCGCCACCCGAAATTTCCTGGAAGAGTAGGCCTGGCCGGAACCCAGACCGTTACCTGACTGGGCCGGTTTTGATTGTAGCGAACCGGAAAAAGTGGGCCTATTATGGCCAAATTGGGTGGTACCGCGGAAGCAAGCCTTTCGTCCCTTGGGGATGAAGGGCTTTTTATTTTTGTGAGGGAGGTTGTTGTCCATGGCATTAATAATACCAAAAAACTACGTGTCGGCATTGAGCCTGCGAGAGACTGAAGCAGCAATTCACGAACTCAAGACCTGCTATGAAAGGGAATTGGCCAGGGGACTAAACTTGGTAAAAATCAGTGCGCCTCTCTTTGTGCGCCCAGAATCCGGACTCAACGACTACCTCAACAATATAGAAAGGGCGGTGGAATTTTCTATTCGCGACCTCAATGAGAGTCGGGTGGAAATAGTGCATTCCCTGGCCAAGTGGAAACGCAAGGCCCTGTTGCGCTACGAATTCTCTCCGGGAGAAGGAATATATACCGACATGAACGCCATCCGTAGGGATGAGGAACTGAGCAACTTACATTCCATCTATGTCGACCAATGGGACTGGGAAAAGGTAATTACCCGGGAACAACGCACCCTACCCTTCCTGAAGGATACAGTTATAAGATTGTACGAGACAATGCGCCGCACCGAAGAAAAACTGGCGGGGGTATACCCTGACCTGACGCCAACGCTGCCGCAGGAAATATTTTTCATCACGGCCCAGGAGTTGGAGGACCGATATCCCCATTTGCCAGCCAAGGAGCGTGAGCACAGCATTACCAGGGAAAAGGGTGCAGTATTCCTCATGCAAATCGGGGGCAGACTGAATTCTGGAACTCCCCATGACGGCAGGGCCCCGGATTACGATGACTGGTCCTTGAATGGCGACATCCTCTTTTGGTACCCGCTACTGAACAGGTCTATGGAAATGTCCTCCATGGGAATTAGGGTTGATGCCGCGACGCTGTCCCGGCAATTACAGGAATCAGGTTGTCTCGACCGCAGCAATCTGGAATACCACAGAATGCTGCTCCAGGGCCAGCTTCCCCAGACCATCGGCGGCGGTATCGGCCAATCCCGCCTCTGCATGTTTATCCTCAAAAAGGCCCATATCGGCGAGGTCCAGGCTGCAATCTGGCCGGAGCATACCATCTCTGCCTGCAGGAGGGCGCAGATTGAATTGCTATAGAACCTGCACATAAGTCTAGCCTTACATTGCAGCGATTTGGGTACGCAGCCACTGCCGAAATTCCTCTACCACCACCTGGTCAGGACCTGAAACTACAAGGGAATTTAAGGCCTGGTCTAGAGCCCTGGGCTGCAGGGGACAATTGACGAGGGCGGCGGCCATGGCCTCAATGAGTTGTGGGTTCATGGCGTCGGAATAAATCTTGGCCTGGATTACTTCTGCTTTCCGCAAGCTAAGGCCAATTTCAATTTCTCCCCACTGAAAGCGGGTGCTGAATTCCACGTCAAACTTGGGGGTTTCGCCGTAACGCCACTGCCAGGAAGCGTAGCGTTGGTACAGCTCATTCAAATCCAAGGTGTCCGGAGTGACGACTTCGACGTTTTTCTCTCCCCCATACACTTCTACAAATGCCGTGGCCAAGCTGTCGGCCATGCCCGTAATGGTAATCCCGGGGTTGAGGCTACTTAAGTTTATCACCCGGGCCTTGACGGATTCGATTGCCTTGGAGCGCATCTTGGCCTGGGATACCTGGAGGTACTTAGTCATATCCTCAAAGTCCACATTCACTAAGATGGTACCATGGTGGTATGCGCTGCTCTCTTCAAAGTAAAAGGCGTTGCCGGAGAACTTTCTACCCGCCACCGTCAAATCATTGCGGCCGCTGAACTCGGCTTGGATGCCCTGTTGGCGAACAGCCTGAAGAATAACATACAGCTGTCGCTCCAGGTTATAGTTATTGCGGGTCATAATAAAGGTAAAATTAAGGTTGCCCAGGTCATGGAAGACGGCGCCGCCGCCCGATAGTCTCCTGGCATCCTCCAACCCCTGACACCGGCACTGTTTCCAGGCATTCTGATTGCGGCCGATGACCACTGTACCCTGGTTTTGCCAGAGGTACAGCATTATCTCCTGGGGCTGAACTTTCCTTAGCAAGTGCTCCTCCAAGGCCAGGTTGTACCAGGGATCAAAACCTACGGATCGAACTATTCTAGTGCTGAGCACGGGCATACCTCCCCAAATAATATAGCCTAATTATAACAGAAAAGGGGCCTCCAGGCCCCTTCAGTATTATCTTTGCACCAAGGCTGCTATGCCTTGGCCACCACCGATACAGAGGGTGGCTAAGCCGGTCTCGGCGTTGCGACGCTTCATTTCATAGATTAGAGTGACGAGAATCCTGGCGCCGCTGGCGCCGATGGGATGACCCAGGGCAATGGCCCCGCCGTTGACATTGACAATATCGGAATTCCAGCCCAGCTCTTTATTGACTACCAGGGCCTGAGCGGCAAAGGCTTCGTTGGCCTCCACCAGGTCCAGATCCTCTACAGTGAGGCCGGTCTTGGTCAGTAGCTTGCGCACGGCGCTGACGGGCCCATACCCCATTATCCGGGGTTCGACACCAGCAATGGCCGCAGCGGCAAAGGTGGCCAGAGGCTCGATCCCCAGTTCCTGGGCCTTGGTCTCTGTCATCAGCACCAGGGCGGCGGCGCCGTCATTGATTCCCGAAGAGTTGCCGGCGGTGACGGTGCCGTCCTTCTTAAAGGCCGGGCGTAGCTTTGCCAGACTTTCTGCAGTCACTCCAGCCCGGGGGTATTCGTCGGTACTAAATATAATGGGATCTCCCTTACGCTGGGGAATTTTCACCGGCACTATTTCCTCGGCAAAGCGTCCCTCAGCGATGGCAGCCAGAGCCCTGCGCTGGCTTTCGGCGGCGAATTCATCCTGCTCCTGACGAGTCAGATTGTACTGTTCCGCCAAGTTCTCGGCGGTAATCCCCATGTGCACGTCTTCCATGGCGCACCAGAGGCCATCCCGAATCATTGCATCCTCGACGCTGCCATGGCCCATTCTATGGCCCCATCTGCCCTGAGTGAGGTAATAGGGCGCCTGGCTCATGCTCTCAGCTCCACCAGCCAAGACGATGCTGGCTTCACCCATGGCGATAGCCTGGGCCCCTAGGGCTATGGCCCGGAGGCCTGAACCGCACACCATGTTGATAGTCATGGCTGTGGCTTCTACGGGAATCCCGGCTTTAATTGCTGCCTGGCGAGCAGGGTTCATGCCCTGGCCGGCCTGGAGAATATTGCCCATAATC
>DAIOXA010000085.1:5730-7201 GCA_036758185.1 Bacillota bacterium | reverse complement strand
GCCCCGCCTACTATGATTTCCTTGCCCGGCAAGTGGCTGCCGACAAAATTCGCTCTTCAGGGCTGCGGGTGGTGGTCAACCCCATGCACGGCGCCGGTATTGGTTATCTGGAGGAGATCCTAGGGGAATCGGGACTTGAGGTTGTCAGTCAGCGGAATTGGCGGGACCCTCTCTTCGGCGGTCAGATGCCAGAACCCAAGCCAGAATTGCTGGGGGACCTGCGGGATGCAGTGCTGGGGGGGCAGGGGGATATCGGGCTGGCCCTGGATGGGGACGGAGATAGATTTGGCATAATCGATGCCACCGGCGCATACATTCTCCCCAACGAGGTACTCTCTATCCTGGCCAGGTACTTGCTGGCAGAGCGGGGACTAAAAGGACCAATCGCCCGGACAGTATCCACCACAACTCTGCTGGACAGGATTGCCAGGGAGTTTGGGGTAGAGGTAATAGAGACCCCGGTGGGCTTTAAATACCAGGCCCAGGCCATGCTGGAACAGGACGCCATACTAGCTGGCGAAGAATCTGGCGGGCTATCCATAGCCGGTCATATCCCCGAGAAGGATGGAATCCTGGCATGCCTACTCATGGCAGAGGTCACTGCCCACTATGGCAAGCCTTTGTCTGCAGTGCTGGAGGACATAGATCAGGAGTATGGTCGCCTCTATACTCGCCGCTTGGACTTTCATTGCACTGCGGCTGTCAAGGAAGCTGTGCTGCAAAAAATGCAGGACTCCGCGCCCAAGGAATTGGCAGGTCACATGGTAAAGGACATCGTTGGCATCGACGGTTACAAGTACGTCTTGGGAAATGGCAGTTGGCTGCTGGTCAGGGCATCGGGGACGGAATCGCTATTTCGCATTTACGGTGAGGCAGAGAGCCAGCAAGAGCTGGATACCCTGCAGCATGCCTTGGCCTATCAGTTGGGTTTGCAATAATTAACTTCGCTTATATGTTTAATCATCCATGTTTTACTGATATAATTTGGGATGTATATTTTACTTAAACATACTGAACTTGCTTTAAGAGCTCTGCACGTCTTAGTAGTGGATGCCTAGAAAGGGGTTTCATACCAATGGATTATGTCTACCTGCTATTGTGTTCGGCGGCCATCAGTTTTTTCGCAGTTCCCTTGATGTTGCGGATAGCAAAAAAATTTAATTTCTATGACATCGCCACCGAACGCAAGGTTCATAGCGGCGCCAAGCCGTACTTGGGCGGCGGAGCAATATTCCTGGCCTTTTCCATTACCAGCCTGATTTTCCTGCCCAAGACCAGCAGTTTGTGGATTGTGCTGGGGGGTGGATTGTTCTTTTTTATCCTGGGCCTGCTGGATGACCGTATGGATCTACCGGCTAAACTCCGACTGGTTCTGGAGCTGGCGGTGACCGCCGCCATAGTCTGGGGAGGGATGAAGACGGGCTTTCTCTTGGAGAATCCCTTTGGCAGCATGGGCTTTCACCCCTTATTC
>DAIOXA010000085.1:0-5720 GCA_036758185.1 Bacillota bacterium | reverse complement strand
GGCTCAGCATTCCCTTTTCGGTGTTATGGATTGTGGGGATTGCCAACGCCGTCAACTTCATCGACGGTTTGGATGCCTTGGCCTCCGGGGTCATCCTCATCGCCTGTATTGCCCTCAGCATCGCCTCATTTATAATTCCCGCCGTCAGCCTCAGCCCCTTTCTCTTGGTGCTGATGGGCAGTGTGGCGGGTTACATCCGCCATAATCTGTACCCTTCTAAAATCATCATGGGGGATAGCGGCGCCTTATTCCTGGGGTACACCATTGCCATAATATCCCTCAGTTCCTTTGCCGTCATCCCCCCGGCCATGGCCCTATTTGTTCCCATCTTTGATACGGCCATGGCGGTACTTCGCCGCAGACTCAACGGCAAGCGGATATTCTCTGCCGATAAGAACCACTTTCATCATTGCCTCCTCAACCGGGGTTACTCTCATCCCAAGGCCGTGCGCATTATTTGGGGTATCAGCGCTGCCTTTGGCGCCGTGTCCCTGGTCCTTTCTGAACTTATCTACAAACAGATTTACTTGGCTCTGGCGCTGCTCCTGGTTGTTGTGGCGTGGTCCTTCTATTCGGCGGCCAGCTTCGGCCTCTTTGCCAAGAGCAGCGACCCGGAGACTGTAGAGCAGGTAGCGGCCGGCAGGGATCAGGTGGGGTAGAGCACCGAAGTATTACCTAAAGGTGTGGTGATTTACATGAAAATACTTGTAATCAGCATATTGGCCGGGGCGGCCACGGGACTGGGGGCAGTCCTGGTCCTTCTCTTTGGCAAGCCAACCAAGACCTTGATGTCCGTAGTCCTGGGCTTTGCCGCCGGCATCATGTTATCCATATCTGCCTTTGATCTGTTGCCCGAGGCCTTGACCCTTGGGGGAATGACCTGGACAGTCATTGGTTTTTTACTGGGGGCCACCCTGATGTTTGGCCTGGATAGCCTGGTTCCCCACATTCACATAGGCGAAGGCAAAGCCGATGTCCGGGGGGACAAGCAGATGCTTAAGGTGGGGTATTTTATTTTTTTAGGGATTGCCCTGCACAACTTGCCCGAAGGCCTGGCCATTGGCGCCGGCTTTAGCGCCAGCCAAGGCTTAGGTACCGCCATTGCCATTGCTTTGGCCTTGCACAATGTGCCGGAAGGCATGGCCACTGCAGCCCCCTTGCTCATGGGCGGGCTGGGCAAGTTGCGGGTGGTGGGCTTAACAACCTTGGCCGGTCTCATGACTCCCATTGGCACTCTTATTGGACTTGTCCTGATTAATCTCAGTGAGGCTTTTATTAGCATTGCCCTGGCCCTGGCGGCAGGGGCAATGGTCTACATCGTCAGCGATGAACTTATTCCGGAATCCCATAAGTATCATTCTCATTTGGCCAATGCCGGCCTCCTTACGGGTTTTCTGGTGGGCATGATTATTTCTTAACGACAATTAAAAGGAGTTGTTGTCGATGAAGGTACGCAAGGCCATTATTCCCGCAGCTGGCTTGGGCACTCGCTTTCTTCCTGCTACCAAGGCCCAGCCTAAGGAAATGATCCCCATCGTGGACACTCCTGCCATTCAGTACATTGTGGAGGAGGCTGTGGCCAGCGGTATTGAGGAGATCCTCATCATCACCGGTCGCAACAAGGGTAGCATCGAGAACCACTTTGACCGCAATATCGAGCTGGAGCTGGCCCTGGAGTCCAAGCATGACAAGGAAAAGCTACAGCTGCTGGAGTCCATCGCAGATAAGGTAGATATCCACTATGTTCGTCAGAAGACCCCCAAGGGCCTGGGACATGCCATCTACTGTGCCAGGACCTTTGTGGGACAGGAGCCCTTTGCCGTCCTGCTGGGCGACGATATCGTGGACAACCCTGTGCCCTGTACCAAGCAGCTGGTAGATATCTACGAGAAGTATCAGTGCACCGTCTTGGGGGTCCAGGAAGTTCCTTCTGAAAATACCCACATGTACGGCATCCTAAATGTCAGCCCCGTGGCGGGTAGCGTCTGGAAGGTTAACGACCTGGTGGAAAAACCCGATCCTGGTCTGGCGCCCTCCAACATCGCCATCCTTGGGCGGTATGTCATTACCCCGGAAATATTTGCCATCCTGGAAAAGACCAAGCCTGGTAAAGGCGGAGAGATACAACTTACCGACGCCCTCAAGGTCTTGAGCATGTCCCAGGCCATGTATGCCTATAAGTTTCGGGGCAAGCGCTATGATGTCGGCATCAAATTAGGTTACCTGCAGGCAACAGTTGAATTCGCCCTTCGCCGCCCGGACCTGGCAGGACCCTTCTGGGAGTACCTGATCAAACTGGTGGAAGAAGAGAAAGCCCGCAGAGATGACTGTGCCGCCGCAAAATGGGAATTAAAGTAGGCTGGCGAGGGAGTAGTTAGTAGTAGGAGGTGTAAATTTTGAAAATCGCAGTTGCGGGAACTGGATATGTCGGGCTATCCATCTCGGTGTTGTTGGCCCAGCACAATGAGGTTGTGGCCCTGGATGTCATTCAGGCCAAGGTAGATATGGTAAATAAGGGCATTTCACCCATTGAAGATAAGGAAATAGAAGAGTATCTTCAGAGCGGGAGATTAAACCTTACCGCCACCCTGGACAAGGAGCTTGCCTATTCCGGGGCAAGTTACGTGGTCATTGCTACGCCTACAAATTATGACCCCGATGAGCACTACTTTGACACCAGCAGTATCGAGTCGGTTATTGAGGACGTGCTGGAATACAACCCGGAGTCCACAATGATCATAAAGTCGACGATTCCTGTAGGATATATTAAGGAAGTAACAGCAAAGTATGGCATGGATAATATTATTTTCTCTCCGGAATTCTTGCGGGAAGGCAAGGCCCTCTATGACAACCTGTATCCCCCCCGGATAATAGTTGGGGAAAAGTCCCAGCGGGCTGAGGCCTTTGCTAATCTATTAGCGGCGGGGGCCTTGGCCGAGGATATTCCCATCTTGCTGACGGATTCCACAGAAGCCGAGGCCATTAAGCTCTTTGCCAATACGTACTTGGCCATGCGGGTTTCTTTCTTTAATGAGTTAGACACCTATGCCGAAATAAACGGCTTGAATACCCGGGAAATAATTGACGGAATGTGCTTGGACCCAAGGATTGGCGCCCATTATAATAATCCTTCCTTTGGCTATGGCGGATATTGCCTGCCCAAGGACACCCGGCAGCTACTGGCCAATTTTGCCGGTGTGCCCCAAGAGATAATCGGGGCCATCGTCAAGGCCAACGAGACCCGCAAAGGGCATATCGCCGACATGGTGTTGCAGCGTAACCCCGGGGTTGTGGGGATTTATCGCCTAACAATGAAAGCCGGCTCCGACAACTTCCGCTCCGCCGCCATCCTGGATGTAATGGACAAATTGGCAGAGCAGGGGGTGCAGGTCCAGGTGTACGAGCCGGGAGTAGAGGGGGATAACTATGACGGTTACCCCGTCCTCCATGACTTGGCGCAGTTTAAAGAACTCTCCGATTGTATCATCTCTAATCGCTTATCTGCCGAGTTGGAAGATGTAAAGGAAAAGGTATACACCCGGGATGTATACGGGAGAGATTGACTAGAAGGAGTGTCCCTATATGACAATCCTCTTCTGGCTCTCGGCGGGACTGCTGGCTTTTCACTATTTCGGCTATCCCCTGCTCATGGGCCTGCTCGCAAAACTGAAAAGGGATAATCCCCTCCCTGACCAGCAAGAGGCGCCGCCTCTGACCATGATCATCTCCGTCTACAATGAGGAGAATGTGATTCGGGAACGCCTGGAGAATTGCCGGGAACTAGTGTACCCCCGGGATAAGCTAAAGATCATGGTGGTCTCCGATGGTTCCACAGATAACACCCACAGCATTGTGGAGGAATATAAGGGGCAGGGTGTTGAGCTCAGGGTTGTCCAGGGCCGTGTAGGCAAGACCGGGGCCCTGAACCAGGTCATCCCTGAACTGGACAGCGAGCTAGTGGTTTTTACCGACGCCAATTCCATGCTGCGTCCTGATGCCCTAGGCAAATTGGTTCGCCATTTTGCTGACCCAAAAGTGGGGGCGGTGTGTGGGGAGCTGCAGCTCACCGGCGATGCCGGCGCCGAGGGGGCTTACTGGCGCTATGAGAAGGCCATCAAGGAGTATGAATCCAGGGTCTCTACCCTGACGGTGCTTAACGGCGCCCTCTACGCCCTGCGCAAAGCCCTGCATCGGCCCATGAACCCCCAGGCCGCCAATGACTTTCAACATCCCCTCCAGGTAGCCCTCCAGGGCTTCAGGAGCGTATATGAACCCCTGGCCATAGCAGAGGAAGCTGGCGGCATAGGTGGGGCAGTGGAGGCCCGGCGTCGGGTGCGCATCATCTCCCGGGGCTGGAAGGGACTGTTCAGCCACTCCCAAGTTCTCAATCCCTTCAGGGTCGGCCTATTCAGCCTCCAGTTTATTGCCCGCAAGCTGCTGCGCTGGTTGGGTCCGGTCTTTATGGTGCTGGCCCTGGGCAGCAACATTGCCCTGGTCGGAAGTGATTTTTATCGGGTTATCCTAGTAATCCAGGGCGCCTTTTATGCCCTAGCTATTTTGGGCATGGGTTTCAACCTCTATAAGATCCGGTTGCTACCGGCTTACCTGCCCTATTACTTTTGCCTAATTAACTGGGCCGCCCTGCAGGCCCTATTCCGCGTAATCCTGGGTCGGGACTCTGCCGTCTGGATACCCACAAGTTTGGAGGCAGGAAGTCAGAAGTTAGATAATTAGGCTATGCAAGGAGGAAAGAACGTGGAATTAGGTCGCAGCACAAAAACTAGTATCCAATTACACAAGTATACTCATATCTCATACCTGCTCTTCTTTGCCTTCGCCTTTTGGGGACCGGCTCTGGGAGGTATCCCTCTGGGTGGTGTGTCGTTATTTCCCGCCAGGATTTTTGCTTTTGCCACCTGGGCGCTCCTTGCTTTGGTTGTGGCTTCCAGTAGGCCTCAGCTGTCCTTGGACCGGACAGTGTTACCGAGATATTGGCAGCAGATCTTTCTGGCCTTTTGGTTGCTGTGGGCGGCACTGTCCCTGACTTGGTCTCTGGACGGCGCCCAGGGCATCCGGGACCTGTTCAATCTCTTCATTGGCTTATCCTTGGTGGGAATGGCGCCGGTATTCCTTAAGAATAAGGGTAAACTCAATCTGGCGGCCAGGATTTGGCTCGTTACCTTTTCCATATTTATGCTACTGGCGTTGGTAGAGCATTTAACTACCCTGCACTTGCCCATCTCTCGATTCAGCCATGGGCTGCAACCTCATTTAAGCTATCGGCCGACTGCGGTCTTTGTCAATGAAAATAACTTTGCTGTATTCCTCAGCCTGAGCATCCCCTTCCTCTTGGCCCAGTGGCGGTATTTTACCAGCCGTAAGGCCAGGATACTGACGGGTCTGAGCTTATTTGGCGCCATTTACATGCTCTTTGTCACTGGTTCCCGGATTAACTTTGTCGCCCTCATTGTCTCGGTACTGGTCTACTCGCTGCTGCTGACAGCCCGGGGCAAGCGCATAAAAGTATTGGCAACGCTATTGCTTGTAATTGTCGGCATATGGGTTATATTCGGCTTTACCCAGCCCACGGTGCGGGGGTATGTTGCCAAGCAGCTTGGCAAGTTAATCCAAGCCTACTTGGATCTCCTCAATCCCATGGCCGGCGAGTACTTGGTCAACAACAATTCCATCGCCGTCCATGGGATTGAGGAGATCCAAGT
>DAIOXA010000084.1:1084-7263 GCA_036758185.1 Bacillota bacterium | reverse complement strand
ATGACCCTGCCAAGCATGTGGAATACCATCTCAGTGGCTATGGCATGTACAACGAAGAGGCATTTATCAAGCTCATTGGCGAGAGTGTCGAGCGGTACGCCCCCATCAGCACCGAGGCAGTATTCCGGCAACATGTCGTCTATGCCAGTTTCGCAGAGATTAGCAAGCGCGGCAAAGTAATGCCTCTGGAATACCTCAACCTATATTCCCAGGAGCAACAAAAGACTTTGGCCGGGATGTTGCCTGAGTACTCGCCGGCTCATGCTACCGAGGATGACATTATCGGCTGGATAGAGTGTCCTTCCCTCGTCCACCCTGGCGAAAATGTATGGGTCCCCATGCAGCTGTTCTTCATCGGCTTTGTCCGCAATCAGGAAATCGGTGAGAAGTTCTTTACTCCTGCCTTTTCAACGGGAACAGCCTCCCACCGCTCCCTAAACAAAGCGCTACTCAATGCCTTGGTAGAATATGTGCAGATTGATGCCTTCACCATCTCCTGGTACACAAAGCGCAAGGCCAAGCGGGTCATAATTGACGATGCCGATGTCTTAAAATGCCTGGAGCGCTGCGGGCTGGGCGAGGGTTCACCCTATGAAATAATCCCTTGGCTGGTCACCTTGCCGGATATGGATTTGCCGATATACCTCATCATCCTGCGGCGCAAGGACGCTAAGTTGCCCTATCTAATTGTCGGCACCCAGGGAGATCTCAACGCTGCCAACGGTCTGCTACGGGGAACTATGGAGGCCACGGCAATTATCTTTATGCATATGTTCAATGCTCTCTTCGATCCTGAGAAAATAGAGTTTTCTAATACCAAGTCTGCCTTTGCCGATCTAGACACCAACGTGCTATATTATGGAGTTCCGGATAAAGCAGAAGAAATAGATAAACTGCTGACAGATATGACTGGGGAGAGCATTCTCCTGTCGGAAATCCCCTCCCGCTGGGAGGACAATGTCGATGAGCAAATAGGCCATCTGCTCCGAGAAATATCCAAGGTCAGCGAGTATGCTGTCTACTTGGACATTACGCCACCGGAAACCATGGACAAAGGGTGGAGCGTCGTCCGGGTATTTATTCCCGAATTATGTACCATGTGCTTGCCGGGATTCCCCTTTAAGAACCATCCTCGTCTGAAAAAGTATGGTGGTGTGACCAATGAGTACCCCCATCCTCTACCATAATCTCTTGGTGCTGTTGGCTACAGTGTATCCCGTTTCCCTGCCCCAAATAGCGACTAATTTTATCCCGCGCCAAGCTGCCAAGCACAGTAACACCATTTATCTGGCCAGTTCTGTGTTTGTCTGTACCTTGCTGTTGACCGTCAGTTCTGTCCTGGTTCCCCTGGGCGCAATAAACTTGAGCATTGATTTGCCTTGGCTCCTAATCGCCCTTGCCCTGGCCCCTCTGTTGATCGGGATGGAGCTGGTAGTTGGGGCAGTGGTAATGAAATTATCCGGCCTTGGCATCAAGGGGTGGGGGGTAAATGCTAATTGGGTGAAGGTGTCCGGGGTGGCCTTTGCGTTCACATTGGCCCTGGCAGTACTGGAAGAGCTGCTATTTCGCCAGCTGTGGAGTGTCATTCTCGTCACCAACATTGGTCTGCCGTTTTGGGGATTTGTCCTCATCTCCTCAGTTGCCTATGGCTTTAACCATCTGTACTATGGCCTGACCACATTCCTGCAAAAGGTCGCTACTGGGGTCATTTTGGCGATGCTGTTTTGGTATAGTGGTGGCATCATTATGCCCATCATTGCCCATACGCTACAGAATGCCATAATTCTAATCTGGGGGAGGTGCAGGTAAAACGAGTAAATCCATGACAATCCTATTGACGGCGTACGGCTATCTCCTGGTCTGGCTGTACATTTTTACCCGGTCTTACAAGGACACGTACACCAAAAATAAGATTACGCTGATGATGTCCACGCTTTTTGGACTGCCGGCATCCTACTCCTATTCCATCTTTGCCACATGTCTGTACTGTCTGCTGCCCACCATTGGCACCCTATTGGTGGCGGCGGTGGCCGATATCAATCTCCTGAGCTTGTTCCCAGTGAGCTTTGGCCTTGCCACCTTGGCCACAGTGCTGCTGGGCATCAGTGCCGCCATGTCCCTGGTTGCAGTCTTTGTAGTGTTTATCCATAAGCTCTTTCCCCGTATAGACATCCCCGGGGAAATGGCAAGGATAAAATGGATTGAGGGCATTATGCAAACTCCGGCCAAGATTTCGTGGTTATTACCCCTCCTCAGCGCAACCTTCGAGGAAATCTTCTTCCGGGGTGCCCTGCTGACAGGTTTACTTACAGCAGGCGTTGGCGTGCCATTAGCCATTGCTCTGGTAACCCTTGCCTTTATCCTCAACCAGGTTCTGTTGGCAAGTACGTGGACCCAGCGCTTGGTCCTGGGTTATTCCAGCCTGGCAATATCTCTTGTGGGCAGCATCGCCTTTTTGGCCAGCGGCAGCATTATTCCCTCCATCATAATGCACGCCTCTTTTGCGGGATTTTATACTTCCGGTAGTGACAGTCAGCGCTACCGAAGCAGCCAAAGTCTATCAATTTAGGGGGTTAGCCCATGATCCATGTAGACAATCTTCGTGTCCAATACGGTGACTTCTGCGCTGTGCAGGACATATCATTCTCTGTTTCCCAGCAGGAAATATTCGGGATAATTGGGCCCAACGGGGCAGGCAAGACCTCGGCCATTGAATGTGTTGAGGGTCTACGCAGCCCCTCTGGCGGCGATGTCAGCGTTCTGGGGCTGAACCCATGGAAGGACAGAAAGCAGTTGCACCAATTAATCGGCGTTCAACTGCAGGATACAGCCTATCAGGACAATGCTAAAGTCTGGGAGTTGTGCCAGCTCTTTTCTTTCCTATATCCCCACCCCAGCCCGTACGGGAAACTATTGGATACCATGGGGCTGGCAGATAAAAGGAACTCTTATATATCCAGTCTGTCGGGGGGCCAACGTCAAAAGCTTTCAATCGTGCTGGCTATGATCCCCAATCCCAAGGTGGTTTTTCTGGATGAGCTGACCACCGGGTTGGACCCCCATGCCCGGCATCAGATGTGGGACCTGCTCAAGCAGTTGCGGGAGGAGGGCTTGACCATCGTCATCATCTCTCACTTTATGGATGAAGTCGAGGCCATCTGCGATCGGGTAGCGGTAATGGATAAAGGGCGCATAGTGTCCCAGGGCCCGATTGCCCAGGTCAGCAGCAAGTTCAGTTTGGCCAGCAAAATCACCTTTACAGCTCCCCAGTTGCAGGCAGGGGAACTAGAGGGTATAAGTAACGTCAGCTCTGTAGAGATCAGTAAAGGTGTGGTAACCGTCCTTTGTCAAGGTGATGATTGTTTGCCAGAAATCCTGAGTTATCTACGGGATAAGGATATTCCTTACAGCAATTTATCTGTCAGTCGCCCCGGCCTGGAAGAAGTCTTCTTACGGTTGGTAGAAGAATCCAAAGCCCATAGTGGGTAGGAGGGAGATGGTATGAAGATGGAAACTCTGGCCAAGATTACCACATTCGAGCTGAGGTTATTTTCCCGCAATCTCATCAACATGTTTTTTCTACTTGTCTTCCCAGCCTTGATGATTCTATTATTTGGCGGCATCTATGGCAATGATCCCAATCCCCTTTTTAACGGGTATGGAACTGTAGATATATCAGTACCGGCTTACGCAGGTATGATAATATCAATAACAGCACTCATGAGTTTGCCCCTCACGCTGTGCCAGTATCGGGAGAAGAAAATTCTCAAGCGCTATAAAGCGACGCCCGTCGAACCATTATCTGTCATCCTCTCCCAGTTCTTGGTCAACATATTGATGACCATCATAGGTATGCTCCTTCTCATTGCTATTGCCATAGTGGTTTTCGACTTGCGCTTTGAGGGAAATGTTGCGGCTGTAATAGCAGTATTTCTCTATTCAACCCTGTGCCTTTATTCTTTGGGCCTTCTCATCGCCAGCCTGGCACCCAACATGAAGGCGGCCACAGCCATTGCCAACTTAGTTTATTTCCCCATGCTTTTCCTCACCGGGGCAACCCTTCCCTTTGAGTTGTTGCCGGAATCCATGCAAAAAATAGCTCTTGTGTTGCCGGTAACCCATATTGTCCAAGCCATGAAAACGGTATGGTTTGGGGACAGCATATTATCGGCATGGCGCAATCTTCTGGTCCTCACCGCCTTCCTCGTCGTCTGCGCTGCTCTATCCCTGAAGTTTTTTCGTTGGGAATGAGATAATAGACTAAAGAAAGAATGCTCCCCCAAGGCCGGGACGAAAGCTAATCGTCTCGAAACAGAGGGGGAGCGTGTTTTTGTCCGGCGAATAAACCAATAATATTAAGACAAAAGGATTACCTTGTAGGTTGGCGAAAGGTATATGTATAGGTCAAAGATATTGGAGGTAGCGGACATGATTAGTCGCGCATTTTCTACACTTAATCGCAATCTCGGCTTGGTCTTGGTTCCGGTATTGATGGACCTGGCTTCTTTTGCTCTGGGCATGATGACCGTTGGTTTTTGGGGCCAATCCAAGCTCAGCCTAAAGCTTGCCCTCAATGTGGGGTTGCCGTCAATTTCTGCTATTTTGGAGCAGAACGTCTTGGCTGGCGAAATCACCCTGGGTCTAGATGGTGCAGGACCCGCGGCGGCGACCTTTCTCCTTGCCATCCTCTTTCTCTTCCTCAGCGCCTTCGTCGAGGCGGGCTTTGTCGGACTCCTCTATGAAGTGGCCGGGGAGAAGGCGCCCTCTCTGGACTCCTTTGTCAGTTATGGCAAGAGGTTTTGGCTGCGTTTTCTGGGCCTGAGGCTGCTGGTATTCGCCTTTAGCATTATAGGGATTTTGATGGCGATGCTCTTGTCCATTATTGGCCTATTTGCGTACATGATCATCTTCATTGTCTTGAGGGTTAGGTACATTTACTGGGAGTACACCATGCTCTCGGAAGATCTTAATGTCTTCGATGCCTTTAGACGTAGCCGTGTGCTCTTTGATGGCCGCGCCCCAGAGCTGAGCAGTATAATTATTGCCATATTGCTGGCGAACTTCCTCGTTGCCCTCATCATCAACCTGGCCTGGACCCCCGTTACATTGCTCCTATTTATTCCCATTTACGGCTATGTGGCCTCGGCCCTACAGATGGCCCTGATGATGAATAAGCTGGAACTAAATGTCGAGTCTCCTTTGCCTGTTGAAGAATAGAGAGGGGCTTCCCAGCAATGTCAGGGTGCCAATTTGAAAACAGAAAAGGCCGGAGCATTTCTGGGGAAAAAATGCCAATTTCCTATTGCCATTCACCACAATATGTAGTATCTTTAATGGTAACAAGACCACAACATGTAGTGTTTCCAGGTGTTTCCCTACATAATTTTTTTTTACCTGGGACCCATGACCGAGTAAGGAGGAGCGAATGTAAGTAGTAGCTCTCTCTTTGGTCCAAGAAAGGGAGAAGAATTATGCAAACGAAGTTAAGCAGTATCCAGACCCCCAAGCAAATAATTAAGCGCGACGGTACATTGGTCCCCTTTGATTACTTTAAGATTAGACAAGCTATTGCCAAGGCCAATGTCAATGTTCCTAGCGAAACCCTTTCCGACGAAGAGTTGGATCGTCTCACTGCAGAAGTGGTAAAGAGTATAGACACCAGCAGAAACCCCGGTGTCGAAGAAGTCCAGGATATCGTCGAGTTGACGCTGATGGAAAATGGCGTCTCTCAAACTGCCAAGGTCTATATCCTCTACCGCTCAGAACGAGCCAAGATCCGCCAACAGAAGAATGTCCTGATGGAGACCTTTAAGAAGCTGTCCTTTACCGATGCTTCTGCTACCGACATGAAGCGGGAAAACGCCAATGTGGATGGCAACACCGCCATGGGTATGATGCTGAAGTACGGCTCTGAGTCCTCCAAGTCCTTCATCGACAATTATGTCTTGCCCGAGGATATGGCAAAGGGCCATGCCCAGGGCGACATCCACATTCACGACAAAGACTTTTATTTGCTGACGGAGACCTGCTGCCAAATCGATATGCAGAAACTATTCAAGGGAGGATTTTCCACAGGTCACGGCTTCCTTAGAGAACCCCAAAGCGTAGAAAGTTATGCTGCCCTGGCTTGTATTGCCCTCCAGGCCAACCAAAATGAAATGCATGGCGGCCAATCCATC
>DAIOXA010000084.1:0-1074 GCA_036758185.1 Bacillota bacterium | reverse complement strand
GAGAATGTCATGGCCCAAGGGGTCCACAAGACCAGCCGCAAGCATATGAAAGACCTGGTGGAAGAGCAACAGCTGCTGGCAAAGGACAAATTAGATGAATCTACGGTGCAAAGTCTTCTAGAGCTAGATTATGATGGCCTAGTGGAGAAAATAGCCGCAACGGAAGAATCTGATCTCCTGACACTATTAACCCTGGCCCAGAAGCGGGTGCAGCGCTCCACCTACCAAGCGATGCAATCCCTAGTCCATAACCTCAACACAATGAACTCCAGGGCCGGCGCCCAAGTGCCCTTTACATCTATTAACTACGGCACCGGCGCCTCCCATGCTGCCCGCTTGGTCATTAAAGAGTTGCTAAATGCCACACAAGATGGCTTGGGTAACGGAGAAACCCCCATCTTTCCCGTCCAGATTTTTAAGGTAAAGGACGGCATCAACAGCAAAGAAGGGGATCCCAATTACGACCTGTTCAAGCAAGCTATCTGTGTCTCGGCCAAACGCCTCTTTCCCAACTTCAGCTTTTTGGACGCGCCCTTTAACCTGCAGTACTACCGCCCCGGGGATGACAATACAGAAGTGGCATACATGGGCTGTCGGACCCGGGTAATTGGCAATGTCTATGACCCCAAAAATGAGGTTACAATGGGCCGCGGCAACTTAAGCTTCTCTTCCATCAACCTACCCCGCCTGGGCATCGAGGCCCGAGGCTCGGTGGATAGATTCTTTACCCTATTAGATAAAAAAATGGACCTTGTCTTCCGCCAGCTCAGGCATCGCTTTGAAATCCAGAAGCGCAAGCACATCCACAACTACCCCTTCCTCATGGGTGAAGGCATTTGGATAGATTCCGATACCCTGGCCAAGGACGAAGAAGTTGAACGCGTGCTGCGGCACGGGACATTATCTTTAGGGTTTATCGGCCTTGCCGAAACCCTCGTTGCCCTGACGGGCAAGCATCATGGCCAAAGTGCTGACAGTCAGGAGCTGGGCCTGCGCATTGTCAAGCATATGCGGGAGCGCTGTGACAAGAGATCCCAGGAAGAACAGCTAAACTATACCCTATTGGCTACCCCC
>DAIOXA010000083.1:0-7273 GCA_036758185.1 Bacillota bacterium | reverse complement strand
ACAAGGGGGCTGCTGTTCACTCCCTGCGCGCTCAGGCAGACAAGGCGGCCTACCAGCAGCGAATGAAGTGGGTCATAGAAAATCAAGACAATCTTTGGCTGCGCCAGGCGGTGGTGGAAGACCTTCTGCCCAGAGACAATGGTGTCGAAGTCGTGACCAATCTGGGCGCCCACTTTTATGCAGCCAGTGTCATCGTCACCACTGGTACTTATATGTCCTCCCGGATTATTATCGGTGAAAAATCCTGGTCCGGGGGACCTAATACCCAGGCGGGACCCTCGGGATTGTCTAAAGCCTTAAAGAGGCTGGGACTGGAGTTAGTTAGGTTTAAGACGGGGACTCCACCCCGGGTTAATGGCAAAAGCCTGGACTTTACAAAAATGTCAGCCCAGCCCGGGGACGACGGTCTGAGTTTTTCTTTCTGGACTAAGCCGGAAAGGGGCAATAGTGTCCTGTGCTGGCTGACCTATACCACTGCGGCCACTCACAAGGTCATTGAGGACAATTTATGTCGCGCGCCCCTCTTCTCCGGCAACATTCAGGGGGTCGGCCCCAGGTACTGTCCTTCCATCGAAGACAAAATCGTCCGCTTTCCAGACAAGGATCGGCACCAAATCTTCATAGAACCCGAAGGCGTTGGCACTCAAGAATATTATATCCAAGGGATGTCTACAAGTTTGCCCGAGGATGTCCAAGAAGAATTTTTGCGAACCATTCCTGGCCTGGAGCAAGTTGACATTATTCGTCCCGGGTACGCCATCGAATACGATGTTGTTCGGCCCACACAGCTGAAGTTAACCTTAGAAACAAAGGATCACCCTGGCTTATTCACTGCCGGACAAATTAACGGCACTTCGGGGTATGAGGAAGCTGCTGCCCAGGGGCTGTTGGCGGGAATCAATGCTGCCCGCCGCTGCCAGGGCAAGGAGCAAATTGTGCTACCTCGCTCCCAGGCCTATATTGGCGTATTGATCGATGACCTCACCGTGAAGGGCGCCGAAGAACCCTACAGGATGCTCACCTCCCGGGCTGAGTTTCGCCTGCTCCTGCGCCAAGATAATGCGGACTCGCGCCTGACGCCCCTGGGCAGAGAAATCGGTCTCATTGATGATGAGCAGTATCAATCCTATACCCACAGGCGCAAATTAGCGGAGCAGGCCGTTCAGGTTTTGGCCGAGGTCAGGTTGGGGTCGGGGCCAGAAATCGACTGTATTCTGAAGGAAAAGGGCAGCCAACCCCTTTTTCGAGTGACTAGCCTTCTGGAGTTGGTGCGGCGTCCAGAGATAGGCCTGGCCGACCTGCAGCCCTGGGTGCCGCTGTTAAAAAATATGGATGGAGAATTGATTCATCAGGTGGAGACTGAGGTTAAATATGCCGGTTATGTAGAGAAACAATTGCTACAGGTCGAGAGAATTAAGCGTCTGGAATCCGTTACAATTCCCCAATGCCTCCAATTCGAAACAATAAAGGGTCTGTCAAAGGAAGCAGCGGAAAAACTGCAGGTCAGCAGTCCCCAGACCCTTGGCCAAGCCTCCAGGGTTTCCGGGGTGTCTCCGGCGGACTTGTCTTTGCTAGCAATCTACCTGAAGTTAAAGGAAGGGAAACCCTATGCAGACTGAGTGGGGGAAGGTCCTGGACGATGCTGGATTTGCTTGCGCGCCCCAGGTCCTTGATAAGCTTACAAGTTATTACCAACTGCTAATTGCTTGGAACAAAAAAACCAATCTCACTGCCCTGACTGAACCCGGGGCGTTTATCTACAAGCATATCTTGGATTCCCTGTACCCCGCCCGGTATCTCAGGGCTGGAACCCTTGTGGATGTGGGAACGGGAGCGGGCTTTCCCGGCCTGCCTCTAAAGCTATTTTTGCCCCAGCTGCAACTGACTTTGGTGGAGGCCTCAACCAAGAAGATAGCCTTTCTTGAGCACTGTTTGACTACCCTGGCAATTGAAGCAAAAATTTACCACGGCCGGGCCGAAGAGCTGGGCAGGACTATACATCGGGAAGGCTTTAGTTTTGCCACTACCCGGGCGGTTGCGACCCTTTCAGTAATCTGCGAATACTGCCTTCCCCTCTTGACCCTGGGGGGGACCTTGTTGGCTCTAAAGGGGCCTGGTGGCGCTGAAGAAATTAAATCCGCCGCTATAGCTATAGACCTGCTGGGCGGCGCTGTCGGTGATGTTATTCACTATCAGCTTCCCAACGGCGATCAGCGCACTTTAGTCCTCATAAAGAAGGTGCTGCCCACGCCGGAACGATTTCCGCGCCGAGCGGGAATCCCGGCTAAGAAACCCATAGGGTAATAGTGACCCTGGGCAGGAAATGTTTGTCAAAGTAGCGAATACTTCTGTAACCTGTATTGAGAGAGGTGTTGTTAATGCGGGAAGGCCTGAATAAGTTTATCCTCGGGGCGGCCAACGCCAATTCAGAAGAAGCAAAGCAGCTTAATTGCGCCGAGATCACTTCTAATCCTTTTCAACCTCGACAGAATTTTAACGAAGAGAATCTACGGGAACTGGCCCAATCAATCAAGACTTATGGCCTGCTGCAGCCAATCCTGGTGCGTCGCTACCAGAATGGTTACCAGTTGGTAGCCGGAGAACGGCGACTTCGCGCTTGTATGTCGCTGGGCTGGCAGCAAATTTCTGCCGTTATTCGCGAGGTCAATGACTCGGCCATGGCGGCCATGGCTCTGATTGAGAATTTGCAGCGGGAGAATCTAGATTTCTTCGAAGAGGCGGAGGGTTATCAACGGCTGTTAGATGAGTTTGGCCTCACCCAGGAGGTCCTGGCCCAGAGGATTGGCAAGAGCCAGTCCACCATCGCCAACAAGATGCGCTTACTCAAGCTGACCACAGCGGTCCAAAGCAAGTTGTTGGAGGCTGGCCTTTCTGAACGCCACGCCCGGGCTTTACTTAAGCTGCCCGACAACGATTCCCGGGAAAAGGTTTTAGAGAAGGTCATAAAGCTAAACCTCAATGTTCGGCAGACCGAGAGCCTTATCGATGGACTCTTGGAGGACAATGAGCCGACAGAAAGTTCCCGGGCGCCTAAGTTCGTCATAAAAGACTATCGCATTGTCATGAACACAATCCGGCAAGCTGTGGCTACCATGGAGCAGGTTGGTTTAAAACCCCAAGTAAGCCAGATGGAGCATGACGACTATTATGAGGTAACAATCCGACTACCAAAATAATTTCGTCCACATGTTAAGGAGAGTGAGATACAGATGGGGAAAGTCATAGCAATTACCAACCAAAAGGGTGGTGTGGGCAAGACAACCACTGCAGTCAATTTGGGGGCCAGCTTGGCCAATAAGGGGAAAAAGGTCCTCCTCATTGACATCGATCCCCAGGGCAATTCCACCAGCGGTGTGGGGATAAGGAAGTCGGCAGTCAAGCGGTGCATCTATGATGTCCTGGTATCAGGACTCCCTTTGGATGCCATTATTATGCCCACCGGCGTGGAGAACCTCTGGGTTGCCCCGGCATCCATTCAATTGGCTGGGGCGGAGATAGAGTTGGTTCCCTCCATGTCCAGGGAAGAGAAACTGCGCGCGCACATGCAGGGAATTCGAGAAGAATTTGACTTTACCCTGATTGACTGCCCGCCCTCCTTGGGCCTGTTGACAGTCAACGCTCTGACGGCGGCAGATTCTGTATTAGTTCCCATTCAGTGTGAATACTACGCCTTGGAAGGCTTAAGCCAGTTGGTTAACACCGTCAAACTGGTCCAGCGCCATCTCAACAAGGGTCTGCGTTTGGAGGGCGCCTTACTGACTATGTATGACTCGCGAACCAATTTAGCTACGCAAGTCGTCTCGGAAGTGAAGGCCTATTTTGGTAGCCAAGTTTACAATACTATAATCCCTCGCAACGTCCGCCTCAGCGAAGCCCCTAGCCATGGCAAAACCATCCTTGATTATGATCCCCGCTCCAGGGGGGCAGAAACATACATGGAATTAGCAGAAGAGGTTTTGGGCAATGAGTAAAAGGGTCTTGGGGCGAGGACTTGGGGCTCTAATTCCTGGTGCGGAAGAGGATGTAGGGGCTACAGAGATCGCCCTGGAGAGGATTGTCCCCAATCCACACCAACCCCGGCGACATTTTGACCAGCACTCCCTGGAGGAATTGGCCCAGTCCATAGTGCAACACGGCCTGCTGCAACCCATAGTCCTGCGACCCTGGGCCGAATACTATCAACTGGTGGCTGGAGAACGCCGCTTCCGTGCCGCGAAACTTGCCGGTCTCGTAGGCATTCCCGCCATTATTATGGAGTTAAGCGACAGCCAGGTTGCAGAGATTGCTCTGGTGGAAAATTTGCAGCGGGAGGACCTCAATCCCATGGAAGAGGCAGAAGCGTATAAGCGTTTGCTAGAGGAGTTCAACATGACCCAGGAGGTCCTGGGCCAGAGGATTGGCAAGAGCCGCTCTGCCATTGCCAACACCTTGCGCCTGCTCAACTTGGCCCAGCCTGTCCAGGACTTGGTCGCCCAGGGGCAGCTGACCCCCGGTCATGCCCGCACCCTCCTTTCTTTGCCGGAGGATGAACAGGTGCGGGCGGCAGAGACCATATTGAGCAAGGGGCTGACGGTTCGAGATGCAGAAAAAACTAGCAGAACCCGAAGGGAAAAGCCTCAACCAGGTAGCGACCCTAACAATGTGTCGGTTCAACAAGAGCTGATGGAGTATTTGGGCACGCGGGTGCTGCTAGAAGAAAAGGATGGCAAGGGGCGAATCATCATTGAGTTTTATTCCTTTGAGGACGCCACTCGGATTATCCAGAGCATCCTTACCTAGAGCAGCGTTTCACGTGAAACAAAGAAACGCCAATGTTTCACGTGAAACAGAGGGGGGAGAACATGATTTACTTGGATAACGCTGCGACCAGTTGGCCTAAGCCGGAAAGGGTGTACCGGGCCACAGACCACGCTCTGCGCACGGCAGCAAACCCGGGTCGAGGGGGCCATAGGCGTTCCCGGGACTCGGCCCACTTAGTTCTGCAGAGCAGGGAAACTGTGGCCCGGTTTTTTGGCGTCACCGATTCCAGGCAGATAATTTTTACTGCCGGGGCTACCGCCAGCCTAAACCAAATAATTTACGGCGTGATGCCCGGTGCTAGGCGTATCCTCAGCCTGGGATTTGAACACAACGCCCTGTGGCGACCGTTGGAGGATTTAACCAGAAATTATGGCGTAACGGTAAAGTATGCCAATCCCCTGGAACCTCAGGGGTTTAATTGGGGGATGGTTGACCAAGGGTTGCGGGAAAAGCCGGATCTCGTCGCAATAACCCATGCCTCCAATGTTACGGGCCAGGTCTATCCAGTGGTGGAAATAGCACGCCGTGCCAAGGAGGCGGGGGTCCTGGTTTGTGTCGATGTGTCCCAAACCGCCGGCGTGTTGGCAATGAACTTTGAGGAAATGGGCATAGATTTCGCTGCCTTCCCTGGGCATAAAGGGTTGTTGGGTCCCCCGGGGGTGGGAGGACTCTACATTAGGGCCGGCGCCCCTCTCCGTCCTTTATGTTTGGGGGGAACGGGAGCTAATTCCCACGCGCCCTTTGTCCCCACCTCCCTGCCGGAGAGGTATGAAAGCGGCACCATGAATATTCCTGGGATTGTAGGCATGGCAGCTGGCATCGAATATTTGGTGGAGCAGGGCTTAGCTAATGTGTTGGACCATGAACTAGCTTTGCGGCAAAGGGCCCAAGAGGGGCTGAAGTCTCTGGGTGCAGTGTTGTATGGAGACGTCGGCCCCTGGGTGGGGGTCCTCGCCTTTAACCTCCCAGGCATTGACTCTACAGAGCTGGCCTATATCCTCGATGATATTTATGGCATATGCCTGCGGGGAGGCCTTCACTGCGCTCCCCGGGCCCATGAGTTTTTGGGTACTACTATTTCTGGCGCTACCAGGATCAGTCCCGGCTTGTATAATACCGAAGCCGAAATTGACCAGTTGTTGGCTACGTTGCAAGAAATTCAGCAGATGATGAGGTGAGGAGTATGACAGGGACTGTGGTAAATACACTGGCCATATTTGTGGGCGGCTTGCTGGGTTGGTGGGCCGGAAGCCTGCTACCAGAAAAACTCAAAAGCACCCTGGTCTCGGCCTTAGGTATTGTGGTGGCGGCCCTGGGTGTCGAAATGGTGTTGGGCTGGGGCCAATATGTCGTCCAGGTAATTTTGGCGGTGGTCCTCGGGGGGATAATTGGCGAGGCTCTAGATATTGAGGGACGTTTGCAAAATCTGGGGGATAAGCTCCAGGCAACTTTGGGCAAAGGTCTAAAGGGGGATCTGGCCTCGGGATTTGTCTACACCACCTTGATCTACTGTGTCGGCCCCATGGCGGTGCTGGGGGCACTGCAAAGCGGTCTAGAGGGACGCCACAGCATTCTCTTTGCCAAGGCCGCCATTGACGGCCTCACCGCCATCGCCTTTGCCTCCACCTTGGGTCCTGGGGTCATCCTCTCGGGTATATCTGTGCTCCTCTACCAAGGCCTCATTGCCTTGGGGGGGCAGTTTGTGGCTGACGCAGTCACCATGGCCTCGGCCCAGCTGACTGCCACGGGAGGAATACTAATTATCGGGATAGGTATTAAGATATTAGATCTAAAAGAAATCAGAGTGGCCAACTTGCTACCGGCCTTGCCCGTGGTGGTCTCGTTGGCTTGGGTGGTGCATTGGGTATCGGCCTTGTTTTAGAGGCAAAGTGTCTCGTGTTAAAAAGATTGATTAGTGACTGAGGGTATTGAAGGGGAAATTATTATGCACGATACGCCTTATATCATGATTGACTTAGTAAAGCTGCAAGCTAATATCAAGGCCATGGCAGAGTTCGCCACGGCTCAGGGGCTTAAGCTTCGCCCCCATATTAAGGCCCACAAGATTCCCGAGATCGCCCAGATGCAAATTGCCGCCGGCGCTGCGGGAATTACCGTGGCCAAACTGGGGGAGGCAGAAGCGATGTTTTCTGCCGGAATCAACGATATTCTGGTAGCCTATCCCCTCATCGGGGAGGCAAAGCTGCTGCGGGTGCAGAATCTCCTGAAGCGGGGCTGCAAACTCACCCTTTTGGTGGATTCCAGGGTGGGCGCCCAAGGCCTGGACGACTTACAACATCCCGGGGGCATAGATGTATTGGTAAAGGTTGACAGCGGCCTGGGACGTTGCGGCTTTCTTCCTGGGAAGGGCTTGACGGAGTATGTCCTCTGGCTTACCTCTTTGCAGCACCTCAATTTTAAGGGCCTCCTTACCCATGCCGGCCATGCTTAT
>DAIOXA010000082.1:501-7357 GCA_036758185.1 Bacillota bacterium | reverse complement strand
GGTGGCTTGACAGGCCATCCCATGCTGAGGAGAACCACGGGGAAGACCCCCTGGGGCAGGCCAAACATCTCCCTTAGCTCCCGGAAGCATTCCAGCACTGTACCAACATATACGGAACCCAATCCCAGAGCATCAGCAGCGGTGCAGATATTCTGGGCGGCTATGACTGTATCCTGAAAACTGATCCAGAAGTGCCGGAAGCTGGAGGTGGCGGTGTATGGGGCGACCATAAGCTCTGCCCAGCGCTCCATTCTGTGCATATCAATGCAGAAAAGGATATTCACCGGCGCCCGGCTGATGAACTTCTGGCCCCCATTGAGGTCGGTAAGTTTATCCTTAGTCTCCTGGTTCCTGATGACAATTGCCGACCAGGGTTGAATATTGCCGCCACTGGCCGCTTGAACTCCCGCTTCCAGTACCTGCCCCAGCAGGGCATCATCGACATTTCGATCCTCAAATACCCTGCAGCTTCCCCGTTCTAGCAACACCCTCATCGTCTCATTGGCATACTGCATGTAAATTCCTCCAATCTTCCTATTGTAATCTTTTTCTATTATCAAGTACATAATTCCTGCCAGCACTCTTATTAATAAAAAGGGACCGTCTACCGGTCCAACGGGTGAAAACTAATCTTCTTCGATTGCTTCGGTGGGGCAGGTGTCAGCGCAAGCGCCACAATTGATACAAACATCGGCATCAATTATGAACTGCTCGTCGCCCTCGGTGATAGCACCCACAGGGCAGGTGTCCATGCATGCGCCACAGGCAATGCAGGCATCGGTGATCCTAAAGGCCATTTATTTGCACCCCCTTTGTGCTGATAACGTTGTTCATTATAGCACAAGCTCGGGAAACTGTCAGCAGTTTTTTTAAAGGGGACGGACCCCTTCTGTCGCAATCCTCAAGTTTCGTTGTCCTTGACTTTTTCCGGTAATCCTTGGTATAATCCCCTCAAACCATGATGCGGAGGCGTCGGGGACAGCTGATTTTAGAGAGCTGGCGGTGGTGCAAGCCAGTATTAGCCCCCTTGATAAAAAACCGCAGAGTGCAGTAAGAAAAACGGGCTCTGGCCCGGACCGAACCTGCCGGTGGTCCACCGTTATCGGGCAAATTGAAGTGAGCCGTGGCGACATGGCTAATCAGGGTGGTACCGCGAGCAGGCCTTCGTCCCCGAGTTGGGCGGAGGTTTATTTTTATATGGAGGTAAAGGAATGGAACAAACAGATTATCGTCTGGAAAAGCTTAAGTTGCTAGAAGAATTGGGAATACAGGCATACCCCGATAAGTTTTCTGTAACCCATGCCCTGAAGGACATTGCTCAGCTAGAGGACGGGGTCCAGGTTAGAATAGCCGGCAGAATGGTAGCCAAGCGCAAATTGGGCAAACTAACCTTTGCACACCTGCAGGATGTTCAGGGGCGTGCCCAGATCTGCCTGCAAGTTGACCATTTGGGCGAGGACTATAACACCTTCCACAAGGTCACCGATTTGGGGGACTTCCTGGGAGCTGTCGGAGAGGTATTTACCACTAGGACGGGGGAAAAGACGGTGATGGTGGCGGAATACACCTTCCTGGGCAAAGCCCTGCGAGAGCTACCGGAAAAATGGCATGGCCTGAAGGATGTGGAACTGCGCTACCGCCAGCGCTACCTGGACCTCATCGCCAATCCCGAAAGCCGTCGGGTCTTTCTGCTTCGCTCCCAAATGTTGCGGGCGATCCGCAACTTCTTGGAAGGGAAGGGCTTTTTGGAAGTGGAGACACAAATTCTCACCAATCAGCCATCGGGGGCCCTGGCCTCCCCCTTCACCACCCATCACAACGCCCTGGACATTGATCTTTTCTTGAGGATTGCTCCCGAAACATACCTCAAGCGCCTGGTAGTGGGGGGATTTGACCATGTATTCGAGGTGGCCCGCTGCTTCCGCAACGAGGGTGTCAGCATTACACATCTTCAGGACTTCACCATGATCGAGGGGTACAGCGCGTACTTCAACTACCGCGACAATATGCAACTGTTGCAGGATATGATTGTGCACCTGGTTCAGGAGCTCTTTGGCGGCACCACCGTCGCCATTGGCGACCAGGAAGTGGACTTCTCTGGAGAGTGGCCGGCGGTCAGTTTCCGGGACCTGATCTTGAGGGATACTGGTATTGATATCGACGACTACTCCGACGCCGCAGCACTACTTGCGGCAATCAAGGCTCAGGGGATACAGTTGGAACATGAAAACCTGCTTCAATTGGGCAAGGGCAATTTGGTGGATGTGCTCTATAAGAAGGTAAGCCGACCCAAGCTAATCCGGCCCACCTTTCTCATTGCCCACCCCACAGAACTCTCGCCTCTTGCCCGTAGCAACGATGACAATCCCGCCATCAGCGACCGCTTTCAGCTCATCGTCGATGGGGCAGAAATTATCAATGGCTACTCCGAGTTGGTTGATCCCCTGGAGCAACGTCGCCGCCTGGAAGAACAGGCGAACTTACGCAGCCAGGGCGATGCCGAAGCCATGCCTATGGATGAGGATTACCTCAAGGCTATGGAGTATGGCATGCCGCCCATTTCCGGCTGGGGTCTAGGGGTTGACCGCCTCCTCCAAGTCCTGTTGAACTTGGATAATATTCGGGATGGGGTCCTCTTCCCCACCATGCGGCCAGAATAACGGGGACTGAGGCCGGGAAAGAAAATAGGGCGCCATAACGGCACCCTAGACTGCATCTTGTAGGTCCTCCTCAAATTGCATCTCATGGAGGCGGTGGTAGATGCCCCTAGCCTCCAATAGTTCCCCGTGGCTACCCTCCTCGGCAACCCTTCCATCGGCAATGACCACGATGCGATGGGCATCCCGGACGGTGGAAAGGCGATGGGCGATGATTAGGGTGGTGCGATGCTGCATCAACCTGTTCAGGGCCAACTGTACCTGCTCTTCGGACTCATTGTCCAGGGAGGAGGTAGCCTCATCCAAGAGGAGGATGGGAGCGTCCCGGAGGATGGCTCGGGCGATGGCGATACGCTGGCGCTGGCCGCCAGAGAGGTGGCTGCCCCGTTCGCCCACCTTGGTCTCATACCCTTCGGGGAATTGCGTAATAAAATCATGGGCATAGGCAGCTGCGGCTGCCTTTTCTATTTCCTCCTGAGTCGCTCCAGGCTTGCCGAACCCGATATTCTCGGCAATGGTGCCGCTAAAGAGATAGGGAATCTGAGGCACGTA
Source organism: Bacillota bacterium (assembly GCA_036758185.1). Lineage (GTDB taxonomy): Bacteria > Bacillota > Proteinivoracia > UBA4975 > UBA4975 > DAIOXA01. The sequence continues at coordinate 4,148 of DAIOXA010000082.1, read as the reverse complement.
GGCAATCTTCTCTCGCACGGACTCCAGAGAATACTGATCCAGCCCTTTGCCCAACAAGGAAATTGCACCCTCAGTGGGAGGATAGTAACCCAGTAGCAGTTTGAACAACGTACTCTTGCCGCCGCCACTGGGTCCCACCAGCGCTATCGTCTCATCCTCATCTACGGTAAAGGTGACTTCCTTTAACACCTGTTCTTCCCCCTCAGCATAGGCAAAGCTGACATTTTCCAAAGCTACGGCGGCATTGACCAGGGGAGCTGCGGGCAGGGTAATCCTCTCCGGCTCTGGCGCCTCATCGATGATCTCCATTGCCCGGCGACTGCCGGCCAGGGAGGACTGGAGCTTGGTAATGAAGTGGCCCAAGGTACCGAAGAGCTGATTTATACCGTTCTGAAGCTGGACAAAGAGCATGATGGTACCCAGGTCATACCAACCCTGCATAATCAGCCAGCTTCCGGCGGTAATTAAGCCGAGAAAGGACATCCACCCGGTAAAGCTGTTAAAACAGTTGGAAATAGCGGCATAGCGGATGCGGGCCATACCATGGGTCACAGCCAATTGGTTATGCTGGGCAAACTTTTGTCGCATGGGTTGCTGGTAGTTGAACATGCGGATGACTTGACCGCCATTGGCGGTATCTGCCACCTGCTCCGTCAATCCGGCCAGGGTCTGCTGTACCTTATCGGCAGCCCGCTTCAGGGGTTTGGCCAGAAAGGCGTTGCCTCCCACCCTGATTACACCAAAGATCACCAGGGCAATGGCCAATTTCCAGTCCACCACCAACATGGCAGTCATACAGCCGATGCCGCCAAAGAGCACATCCATAACACTGATCAGGTTCTCGCTATAGGCCTGTTCTGCCGCCTGGATATCGTTGGTAGCCCGAGAAGTCAGGTCACCGCTATGCTTTTTCTCCAACCATGATGCAGTAAGGCGTAAGGATTGGCCAAAGACCCGACGCCGCAGGTTGGCAGTACTATATACCACCGCCGTATCCACCAACCAATAGCCCAGAGGCATCAGGACAAAGAGACTAGCCATGGCAATGCCCACAAAGATTAGACTATTATATAGCATCTCAATACTGGCAAACTGAGCGGCATTGACAAAAGCCATTAGCCCGAAACCGAAAAAGATATTCAAAGTAGCGGATACTAAGCCTATTATGATCAAGCCCAGGATATAGCGACCAGGTCTGGTAATGGTGGTTAATAACTTGCGCAGAGATGCAATCATCAGGCGACACCTCCTTCTACGCTCAAATCGCTGAATTGCTTAAGGTATAGCTGCCGATACAGGCCGCCCTGCTCCAGAAGTTGCTGATGGGCGCCGCTTTCGGCAATTTTGCCCCCATCCAGGACCAGAATGCGGTCAGCATTGCGGATGGTGGAGAGACGGTGGGCAATGACCAAGGTGGTGCGGCTGGCGGCCATTTTGTCCAGGGCGTCCTGAACCAGGCGTTCTGACTCGGTATCCAGGGCCGAGGTGGCCTCATCCAAGAGGAGGATGGGTGCATCCAAGAGGATTGCCCGGGCGATAGCCAGGCGCTGACGCTGACCGCCGGACAAGTTACTGCCTCGCTCGGTAAGGACGTGGTCATACCCTTGGGGGAACTGAAGGATAAACTCATGGGCATTGGCCTGTTTAGCCGCCGCCACAATTTCCTCTCGACTAGCTTCAGGCTTACCCAGGGAGATGTTCTCGGCAATGGCGCCGGGAAAGAGGAAGGTATCCTGGCTGACCACTGCCATCTGGCTACGGGCAGCGGCTAGGCTCCACTCTTCCAAAGGGCGATGGTAGAGTTCCACACTGCCGGAGGCAGGTGGATAGGAGCCGGTAAGCAATTTAAAAACCGTGGACTTTCCACTCCCGCTGGGTCCCACCAGGGCCACCGTCTCACCCCGTCGCAATTCAAAATTCAAGCCCCGGATAATTTCACCATTGTCATAGCCGAAGATCAAGTCCCTGGCTTCCAGAATTACCTCCTGGCCATTGTCAAAGACCTCACCATCCTTGCGTTCCCAGGGTTCATCTATGAGCTGGTGAACCCGATCCAGGGAGGCCATGGCCTTTTGGTGTGCCCCCATGGACTGGGGCAGTCGCTGAAGGGGCTGGGAAACACTGTTCAGCAGCTGCAAAAAGGCCAACAGTGTGCCAATAGTAATGCGGCCGTTAATTGCAAACCAACCCCCCAGTATAAGGAGTACTATCAAGGGGAACAGTCCCGAGAGCAGGGAAGCCAAGCGTACCCAAGCCTGTTGCCGGGCCAGGCGAAGTCCGCTCTTAACAGTCTCCCCGAGGCTAGCTTCGTACCGTTCTTCCATCCTGGCCTGAAGATTGAAGGCCTTTACCACCTCTGCTCCCGCCAGAGCGTCCTGGGTAACATTGTTGACCTGGGCCAAGTTTTCTTGAAGTTGGCCGCTGATACGGCGAATGGGATTGGTGACCTTGGTGGTCATGAGGATAAAGACAGGGATCAAAGCAAGGGTCACCAAGCTCATAATCCAATCCAGGAAGAATAGATAAATCAGTCCCAACAGCCCTGCCAGGGGCAGGCTGACCAACCAGAAGAGTTCAAAGTACAGATAATGCCGAATTACCCCAGTATCATTGGTCAATCTCGAGAGGTGGTCCCCGGAATGTATGACATCCAAGCGGGGCGTCGGCATTTCCAGAAGACTGTCCACTGCCCTGCGGCGCAGATCTGCAGACCCTCGCTCAGATAAGCGCCCCAGGACCCAGCTCCGGGCCCAGGCAATTAGGGCAACCAAAACGATAATGCCAATAATTACTCCAGCCTTCCTAATAAAGGATTGTTCATTGCCCGTCAATACCCCGTCAATAAGGGAGCGAAGGACACTGGCTTGGATAGGCTCAGACACCGCTTCCAACATAACCAAAGCTAACGCCATTGCCGCCACAACCTTCAGCTTAGGGGCTTCCCTTAACAAGCGGAACAGAGGCTTAAAATTCATTTCCTTGACCTCCATCTTAAATATGTTTAGGTATATATTAGCACATATAAATTGGTTGTCAAGGCTAATTCTGCATTTTTTAAGGTTAGTGTAAACATTTTTAAGGACATGGGTATAGTAATGGTTTGGCATCGTCACCCGCCCCGGATAATCTCCAGAAAGAGGCCCTCCTCATCACCAGGGGACAGGAATGAGTAATGTAGGCGCCAAAAGGCGCCCATTTATTGCATTGGTAAAAGCTACAGCTATTAGACTTGCTTATTGCTGCGTAAACGAAATCTGACATCATTCAGGAGTGCCACAACAATACCGATGAATACTCCTGCCAAAAGGCCAGTTATCGTACTCAACCACGAGCCTCCCGTCAGGTAGCCAGTCAATAGCCCAAGGGCCATGCCCCCTAAAATGAAAATCGGGTAAAGCAAGCCAACTATGTCTTGGCTTCGCTTGAGCTTTCACGACTCTTTTTGTTATCCCCATAGCCACGGCGCCCCGCCTCCGCAAGCGGACTCGGGATCTACAGGTGAAACAGACGGAGCGTCCCCGGTGCCGCGGGGACTCAGATTTTGTCCAGGCGCCACCAGCCCGACTGGGGAAAGTAGCTGAGCTGGGCCAGGCGGCCGCCGGTTTCCACCAGAAAGACCTGGACCTGCTCCTCCAGCAGGGCAAATT
>DAIOXA010000082.1:0-491 GCA_036758185.1 Bacillota bacterium | reverse complement strand
CTGCCAACTGCGGACTACATTGTGTACCGGCCAGCGCCGCCTCTGCCACACAAATTCCAGGGGCAGGACACTGCTGCCGTCAAAGCGAGCGGTGACGGAGACCTTTTCTTCTAGCATTTTCACTTTGCCAACACTCCTTCCAGGGATCGCAGTTCCACGTCAGCCAAGCGTTCGCCCTGAACCCGGCCCCGAGCCCATACCCAAAAGGTGGGAATGGGACCGGAGTACTTGGCCTGGACTTGGGCGCTGAAATCATCCAGGGTGATGTTGCCGTAACGGCGGTTGACCACGGCGGCAGCCAGGACTACTTCCTTGCCTTGGGGCAGGGTGGCAATATCTGCCGCCTGCACCCGGGGCAGATTCCAGGGGGGCCGTTGGGCGGCCAGCCAATTGTGATCCAGGACCAAGCCGAGGCTGGCCAATGCCCCCGCCACCTTCTGGTCGGGGCCTAAGTCCGGCAGGTCAGGAAGCCACAGGGTCCCAGCCTCCCG
>DAIOXA010000081.1:0-7364 GCA_036758185.1 Bacillota bacterium | reverse complement strand
GGGGAGATAGCCCCTGCCAAGGCCCGCCCACCCATAAACGGCATTAAATTGGGCACTTTGCTGTCAGGGGGAGAAAGCTATGACTGAGCTGAGAGCTGAAGTTGTCATCATCGGCGGCGGTGTCAATGGCTGCGCTACTGCTTACTACCTGGCCAAGTTGGGGGTAAGGGATGTGGTGGTCATCGAGCGGGATTATTTGGCCAGTGGCTCTACCGGGCGCTGCGGCGCCGGTGTGCGCCAGCAATGGGGGCTAAAGATGAACGTCCTCCTGGCCAAGGAAAGCATCAAGGCCTTTGAAAACCTCAATGAAGAGCTGGCTACCGGCCTGGATATCGAGTTTAAGCAGAAGGGCTACTTGATGCTAGCCTATACCGACAAAATGGTGGAGCAGTACAAGAAGAACGTGGCGCTGCAGAAATCCTTGGATGTCCCGGTGGAACTGATTTCCCCCGAAGAAGCTCGGGAGATAGTGCCTTACTTGAACACCGAAGGCCTGTTGGCGGCGACCTTCTGCCCTACCGACGGACATATCAATCCCTTTATTGCCACCAATTCCTACGCCGAAGCGGCTCGCCGCCTGGGTGTACGCATTATGACCTTTACCGAGGTCACTGGCATCGAGGCCAGCAAGGACAAGGTGGTGGCGGTGGAAACCACCCGGGGCAAAATTCATACCGAAAAGGTCCTCAATGCCACTGGTGGATATTCCCGGGAAGTGGCGGCCCTGGCCGGGGTGGAATTGCCCACCTATCCCGAACGTCATCAGATTCTCGTCACCGAGGCTGTGGCCCCCATCCAGGATCCCATGGTCATCTCGCTGCAGCACGGCTTTTATACCCAGCAGACGCCCCACGGCAGCTTTATCATGGGCTTTGGCGATCCCCACGAACCCAAGGAGCATATCACCACCTCGACCTGGAATTTCATGGAAGAGATGGCGGCCAAGATCTTGCCGGTTCTGCCTGCCCTGGCAGAGCTTCGGGTCGTCCGGCAGTGGGCGGGCCTGTACAACATGTCCCCCGACGCCCAGCCCATCCTGGGAGAGGTACCTACCCTTCAGGGCTTTTACAATGCCGTGGGCTTCAGCGGCCACGGCTTCATGCTGGGCCCGGTTACTGGTAAGCTGATGGCAGAACTCATCAGCGGCCAAGAGCCCCATCTGGATATTGCGCCCCTGTCCCTGGAGCGCTTTGCAAAGGGCGAACTACTCCGGGAGCCCTCAGTGGTGTAAGATTACCATAACCAGCTCCACCTTATATCGTGGGGCTGGTTAAATCATTTAGTGGAACAGGCGTTTGTTTCTGTAATTTATGGTATAATCAATTCCGAGGAGGGGAGTTATATGGTTCAAATATACACGTCGCCTGAGCAACCGACGAAGTTAAGGGATTCGTGCATTATCGTAGGTGATTCACGAAAGTCTCTTCAAAATCTTCCTGATGGCACCTTTCAATGTGTCGTAACTTCCCCGCCATACTGGGGTTTAAGGGATTATGGTGTCGATGATCAGATTGGGGCCGAACTGCAGTTAGATGACTACATAAATAACCTGGTAGATGTGTTTAATGAGGTATGGAGAGTGTTAAGGGATGATGGATTGCTATGGCTAAATATCGGAGATTCTTATACCAGCGGCAACCGAAAATATCGAGCCCCTGACAGAAAAACCGACAGTAAGAATAATGTCAGGGCAATGTCTTATCGCCCTGCAACCCCTGAAGGTCTTAAACCAAAGGACTTAATTGGAGTTCCCTGGCGGGCAGCCTTTGCGCTCCAACAAGCAGGATGGTATTTGCGTTCTGACATTGTTTGGTATAAACCAAATTGCTTGCCAGAAAGCGTAAAAGATCGACCCACCAAATCCCACGAATATATTTTCCTTCTAAGCAAATCCGATAGTTACTATTATGATGCAAAATCAATTATGGAAGTCAGTGAAACTGGTAAACCTCGAAACAAGCGAACCATCTGGTCTGTAAATACACAAGCCTTTCCTGGTGCCCATTTTGCTACTTTCCCCACTGAATTAATCCTTCCCTGCGTTAAGAGTAGCTCAAGGCCAAATGACTTCGTCTTGGATCCGTTTTTTGGTTCCGCTACGGTGGGCGTTGTAAGTAAAATGCTGGGAAGAAGATATTGCGGCGTGGAACTCAGTCCAGAGTACGCACATATTGCACAAAAGAGGTTGGCGCAACAGGTAATAGAGGATGGTGATTTTTCAAGTAATAAAAGATATCGTTGAACCACATATTGTTGATTCTACGAGAAATGAAATAATCATAAAAAATGCTGCAGGACGTGAGATATCCATTCGGTTTGCTGCAGATCCCGATATTATCATTACCGAAAAGTTCAAATCCGGCAATGAACGAAATCTGATTGCCATTGAGATTAAAGGTGGTACAGACTACGCTAATGCCCACAATCGATTAGGAGAAGCGGAAAAGAGTCACCAGAAAGCTAAGCTTATGGGCTTTACAGAATTTTGGACATTAATGGGCTTTAGCGTTGATAGAGAAATCGCCAAACAGGAGTCACCAACAACCAGTGATTTTTACTTCATCAATGATTTAACAGATATGGATTCAGCAGAGTTCAATAGGTTTCGTGAGAATATTATTGGACTAACTGGAATCGAGGAGTAAGCAAAAAACCGCCGAGTTTTTTAGCAATATTACTATAGCCCCCGCTCTGTATTGGTGCTAATCTTGCTTATGGCACCAATATAGTGAAGCGAGGGCGTGTAGATGACTAAATTATGCTTACCCCTGGTGTTTATCCTTTTGGCTACCGTGGCGCTGGTTGGCTGTGGTGGTTCTGAGGATCCTCAAGTGTTGGTGGATAGTACACCCTTGGAGTTTTCCCCAGAGCCTCAATTTGTGGACGGAGTGATGATGGTTCCTGGATTGCAATTGTTCCGTGCTCTGTATGGTGAACCCGTCTGGGATGAAGAGAGCGCAACCTTGGGCATACAGCACAGTGACTTTATCTTTCTCGTTCAGGCGGGCAATAATTACGCTAATTTAAATGACAATCCTTACCCTTTGCCTGTGACCCCTCAGAAAAATGGATCTGAGTTGATGGTCCCCCTGGAGGCAATTGTCCAGGCTTTGGGCTATAAGGTCCAGTGGAATGGCTCCACCGCCTCCATAGTGACCGATGCCCAGAAAGTAGAGCTTTCCCAGCGGGAAGCACTACTGGTGGGGACATGGAGCGACATGCATTATTTCGGTGAGCTGTATGACGCCGTTACAGGGCTACCCAAGACCAGCGCCTACAGTGGCGAATGGTACATTTTTTGGGGGGACGGGACTTTTCGCTATATAATAGCGGGCTCAGGTCAGTTCATCAGCGGCGTTGTGATGAATGAAGGTAAGTACAAGCTCCAGGGAGACGAACTGGTGCTGTACTCCACACGTTCCAGTTGGTACCCTAATCTGGACCGACCTAGCCAGGCAGCCAGTTATGAAGATAAACCGGTGGAGGACGAAAGGTTGCCCCTAATTTTTGAAGGACTGGATACCATTCGCATAGACGAAGATATCTTCTACCTGCAAGATCCCAATTCTTAGGCCAACCCTTGGGTTGGCTTTTATTGTGCTTTTTTTCCTTGGAAATAAATTGGCCTTGGTTGAGTAGCTCATCTCTGTTAGCAGACCGCCAGCTTCCACCCCGAGACCTGGCAGGGCGAAGCAGTTAAGACCTGGACCAACGGCAACCACCTAATTCACGAGAATTCTGAACACTTTTATGCCAAGGCCACCGGGGGCAAGACGGGGTATACCATACCGGCAGGCTTTACCATGGGGGCCACTGCCCAAGAAGAGGGAATTGAGTTGGTAGCAGTGGCATTAAACACCGACGCCGACGGGCGCTGGTTGGATACCACGGGCTTACTGGAATACGGGTTTGGGAAGTACAGGTCTGGGGACAGACCTTATCCCAATAGTAACGCTCCAAGGATAAGGTCCGTCCCCGTTGTCGCGGCTTGACATTCCCGCTCCTGTGCAGTATTATATGGTAAATTCAATATTAACAATGGCTGTGATGGGGAGGAGTAAGGCGCCCGCTGCTGCAAGAGAGAGGAGAACCTTGGCTGCAAGTTCTTCCGGCATGGAATCTGAAGGTCGCCCTGGAGCTAAGCGCTTTTTTGGCGCCGGGTTATTCCCGTTATGTAATGAGCCGGTTTATCCGGGAATTAAGGTGGTACCGCGAGCACTCGCCCTTATGGGCAAGTGCTCTTTTGATTAATAGGGAGGGTTATTTATGGAATCGAAGATGAGCAGTGCATACAATCCGGCAGATATTGAGACGCGAATTCAGAAGTATTGGCAGGGCAAGTTTGTGGCGCCCGACGCTCCCCAGGGTGAGACTTTTTCCATCGTTATGCCGCCGCCCAATGTTACTGGGGCCCTGCACATGGGCCACGCCTTAGATTGCACCCTTCAGGACGTGCTGACGCGCTGGAAGCGGATGCAGGGCTATGCCACCCTATGGCTACCTGGCACCGATCACGCTGGCATTGCTACCCAGGTCAAAGTGGAGGAGAAACTACGGGAGCAGGGCCTTAGCCGCCACGACTTGGGCAGGGAGAAGTTCCTGGAGCAGGTGTGGAATTGGAAGGACGAGTACCACGGTAGGATTGTCGACCAGCTCGAGAAAATGGGGATATCATGTGACTGGAGCCGGGAACGCTTTACATTGGATGAGGGCTGTTCTCAGGCAGTGCGGGAAGTATTTGTGCGCCTGTATGAAAAAGGCTTGATCTACCAGGGGGAATATATCGTCAACTGGTGTCCCCGTTGTCAGACGGCCATTTCGGATATCGAGGTGGAGCATAAGGAAACCGATTCCCATCTCTGGCATATTAAATACCCCCTGGCCGATGGTAGCGGCCAGGTCGTCATCGCCACCACCCGCCCCGAAACCATGTTGGGTGACACCGCCGTGGCGATACATCCTGACGATGAGCGCTATAGTGATTATATTGGCAGGGAAATAATCTTGCCCATTGCCGGACGCTTAATTCCCATCATCACCGACGAACATGTCGATCCCGGATTTGGCACCGGGGCGGTCAAGGTCACTCCCGCCCACGACCCCAATGACTTTGAAATTGGCCTGCGCAACGGCCTTCCCCATATGGTGGTCATCGATACCCAGGGCAATATGACGGAAGCGGCAGGCAAGTACGCTGGGCAGGAGCGCTATCAGTGCCGCAAGGAATTGGTGGCAGAGTTAGAGGAGTTGGGCTTTCTCGTAAAAGTTCAGAACCATGTACTCTCCGCAGGCCACTGCGAACGCTGCGCCACCATAGTAGAACCCCTGATCTCGAAGCAGTGGTTTGTCAAGATGAAGCCCTTGGCCGAGTCCGCAATTGCCGCTGTACGCCAGGGAGATGTGGAGTTCTTCCCCGCCCGCTTCGCTAAGATCTACTATAACTGGATGGAGAATATCCGGGACTGGTGTATTTCCCGGCAATTGTGGTGGGGACACCGCATTCCTGCTTGGCATTGCCCTTGTGGCGAGACCATAGTCTCCCTGCATGACCCCCAGGCTTGCCCCCATTGTGGTGGTGGGGAGATTCGTCAAGATGAGGACGTGTTGGATACCTGGTTTAGCTCGGCCCTCTGGCCCTTTTCCACCATGGGTTGGCCGGAGCAGACCGACGATCTCGAGCATTACTTTCCCACCAGTGTCATGATTACCGGGTATGACATCATCTTCTTTTGGGTGGCCCGGATGATCTTTTCTTCCCTGGAGTTTACTGGCAAGGCACCCTTTAAAGATGTATACCTCCATGGTCTTATTCGCGATGAGCTGGGACGTAAGATGAGCAAGTCCCTGGGCAACGGCATTGACCCCCTGGAAATCATTGAGGAGTATGGCGCCGATACCCTGCGCTTTGCATTGCTTACCGGCGCCGCTCCTGGCAACGACATCCGCTTTCAGCAGGATAAGGTGGAGGCCAGCCGTAACTTTGCCAACAAGATCTGGAACGCATCCCGCTTTGTGCTGATGAACTTGGATGGGAATGTTGTGCCAATTGATCCCCAGCAAATAGACCTGCCAGCTCAGTGGATTCTGGAGCGCTATAACCAGACCATCAACGCAGTTACCGCCTACTTGGAGAAGTATGAGTTGGGAGAAGCTGCCCGGGAAATTTACGATTTCCTTTGGAACGAATTCTGTGACTGGTACATCGAGGCTGCCAAATTGGGTCTGGCCGATGTAGGGCGCAAAGATTTGACCCAGGCGGTCTTAAAGACGGTACTGCTGGGGGCGCTGCAGCTGTTGCATCCCATAATGCCCTTTATCAGTGAAGAGATTTGGCAGCAGTTGGAGGAGGGTTCCATCGCCTATTCCCAATGGCCGACTGCCCAGGGTGAATACGACGGCAGCGCCTTTGCCACCGTCATAGAGCTGGTGCGCGGGGTGCGCAATATGCGCAGTGAACTGAAAATCAATCCCGGCAAAAAGGTCCCTGCCTGGCTGTATGTCGACTCAGACCAGGGCTATAGTGAGTTAGCGCCTTGGGTCTGCCATCTTGCCCGGGCCTCGGAACTTCAGGTTATCGTCGGGGGAGAAAAACCACGGGAGGCAGTGGGTAGAACCCTGGACTTCGGTGAACTCCTCATCCCCCTGGCCGACGTCATCGATGTCGATCATGAAATTCAGCGCCTGGAGGGGGAGATATCTCAGTTTGACTCTGAGGTAGAACGCCTGGAGAAAAAACTGGGCAATTCCGGCTTTGTCAACAAGGCGCCCCAGGCTGTCGTGGAGGGTGAACGGGAAAAGCTTTTTGCTTACCAGAATAAGCGCTCCTTGATCCTCAAGAGGATTGCCCAATTGAAGGGAGAATAGTGATGACTGCCCTGGCTTGGTTAGAGGAGCTACCCAGGTTTAGCGTTGTTAAGTATAATCTCTATCGGACTTGGGCTTTGCTGACGGCCATGGTGCCGGACTATACTCAGTTTGATATCTACTATATTACCGGCACCAAGGGCAAGGGAACTGTGGCTGCCACTTTGGCGGCTATTCTTCGGGCGGCGAGTATTTCCACTGGCTTGATGACATCCCCCCACCTCATGAGTATCGAAGAACGTATCAACTTGGGTTCTGATATTTCCTCGGAAGAATTGGAGCAGTGCCTGCAGCGAATAAGGAGGAGCTTGCCCTCTTTGCCCAGCCAATGCGGCCCATGGATATTCTCTGAAGTGCTGCTGGCGGCGGGTCTCCTTTGGTTTCGAGAGCGAGGGGCCAACACAGTGGTGCTGGAGGCGGGTTTGGGGGGAAGGCTGGATCCCGGCAATGTCTTTCGTCGTCCCCGGGCTACCTGCATCACCAGTGTTGCCTTGGAGCAT
>DAIOXA010000080.1:6367-7381 GCA_036758185.1 Bacillota bacterium | reverse complement strand
GCCTGGGGGTGGCCTTGGGGTTATCCTTCCCTGCCGGGCCTCAGCTGGAGAAATTAGCCCAGGGAGCGATGGGGGCGGTGCGTCTGGCCAGCCCCGTGCACAAAATGAATATGAGCTTTTCTGGCCCCTTAAGCGCTGCCCTGCGCCTGGTGGGGGAAGTGGAACCGGCAGAACTGGCCCGGGGCGTCGAGGACTGCATCGCCAAGGCCGTGGAAAAAGTCTTGCTGCGGGCAACTGAGGTCACAGGGTGCAAGGAGGTCCTCATCGTCGGAGGTGTTGCTGCAAATGGCCGCATAAGGGAGCGCCTCAGTCTGCGCTTGGAGCATAAAGCAGTGGGGATGCAGCTGTACTTCGCCTCGCCCCAGGCCTCTCGGGACAGTGCCATTGGCTGCGCCCTGCTGGCCTGGCAGCGCTATAATTCAGGGATAGCAGCTAGCCCCTCAGCTATCCCGCGAGGGGAAAATAGCAGTACATAAAAACCCAACCCGACCAATGGTCGGGTTGGGTTGGTGTTCAGCAAACTGTCAAATCCCCTTGATGCAGTTGTAGTATCCTCTGGCTGCCACTGCGGTTGTTCTCCAGATCATGGGTCACAAATATCAGGATCTTGGTCTCATCGATATAATTATAGATGATATCCAATACCAGTTGCCGGTTTTTGCCGTCCAGAGACCCCGTGGGCTCATCTGCCAAAATGACCTGGGGTTTATTGACCAGGGCCCGGGCAATGGCCACCCGCTGACGCTCTCCCCCCGATAGGTATTTTACCTTCTTACGAATATGGCCACCCAAACCCACCTGTTCAAGGGACTCTTGGATATACTCCCGGTGCTTCTGCTTGGCCACATCGGAATAGATCAAGGGCACCCTGACATTATCATAGACAGTCTCAGATTCCAGCAGAGCATACTCTTGGAAGATATAGCCGAACATTTTGTTGCGCATGGCTGCCTCTTCTTTAGCTGAGTACTCCCTGGCATTTGTCCCGGCAATGAAGTAGTTGCCACTATACCC
>DAIOXA010000080.1:2741-6357 GCA_036758185.1 Bacillota bacterium | reverse complement strand
GGCCGATGGTGTTGAGCAAGGTAGACTTTCCCGAACCCGACTCTCCAATTATCATGACCTGGTCGCCCTCTTGAAAACTTACGTTGACATCGTTCAAGGCTTGGGTCGTGTACCCATCCTTTTCGTAAACTCTATTGACATTTTCCAGCTCTAGTTTCATACCATGTCCCCCCTCAGGTTCTCGAACAGATTTGTCCTCTTCAATGCCCTAGCTATATAGATACTGACTATGATAACAAACAACGATGTACAAAACACCAGTAAGAGAAGGAAATCTCTGAACTTAAGGAACCTAATAATAAGAGAAACCAAAGTAATCCCGATGATGGAGCCATAGAACACATAGAAGCGCATCAATACATCCCTATATCGGGCCCCGCTCTGGAGATGAATTGTCAGATCTCGTTTCATCCTTTGAATCATGCCCTGGAAAATCAACAGAAAGGACAGAGTTCCGATTATAGATAAGACAGTTGTTAGTGGCAACCAGTAGAAAATAAGGAAGTTCGTCCAAACACGGGATACCTTATAAAAATTACCCTTGAAAGCGATGCCCTCTACATCTTTGTTTACATAATTCGTGAAGTCATCAATACGCTTACTGTCCTCAACCAGTATCAACGTATTCTCGACTATATCATAAAAAACGTTGGGGTTGTTCTCCGCCATATAATGGATTATTTCTGTCATTGCCTCGCCTTGGTAAACGACAAAGATGCTATTTCTAGATGAAAAGGGGTCATAGTCAGTATATTCATCCTGAAATCTCTCTGCACGAGAAATCAGCTCAATCTGATGCTTAGTTCCCAATATCTCAATGTAATCCAAGTCGTTGGTATTGTAAGCATAAGCAGTAATCCCTTCCTGATTCACAATGCCAGGGTTGATTAAGGAACCGTCGCCAAAAACCAAGTACACAGGTCGTCCATATAACCTAGTCAGTGATTGGGATGGCCTGTGGGAAACGGCGTTTTTATCATATACACCAGAAATGCTTTCCAGGTTCTTTCTATCATATGAGAAATCGTACTGAGTGTATATCGGCTCAAAGGTTTCGACTCTAACTTTAGACTCATTAAGTATCTTACTTGCTCGGGCGACACTACCAATCTCGATTACTACTATTGCAACAACCACGCAGAACGTTATGAGAAAGACGATGCAGGCCCCAAAAAACAGCTTATGTTTCCAAATATCACGGAATCCAAGGATTAGGTTAGCGTACATAATTGTCACCCCGCTTACTGTTGCGAATCATTGTAAAGACGGAATAGAATGTCAAGAGGTACATCAACGAGGTAATCAATATATGTGTAATGAGAAACATCAGTAATGAGGATTTAGTCATCACCAAATATCCTGTCCCCCGTTGGAGAGAACTGAATATCAATACTGGAATCATACCCAGTAGACTTAGAATGACAAATTGGCCCATAAGATTACTGGTCATTCTTTTTAGAGTCCCGCCATGCAGAAAGTGGATTGTGATTTTCTTGCGGTCATTATAGAAGTGCCAGAAAGAAGCTACCCCGAAGAAAACATAAATCAAGAGTCCATCAGTCATAGTGCTGCCTATCCATCCTTTAAAGCTGAATAATGATTCGAGTAGGCCAATATAATCACCACTCTGCCTACTATATCCCGAATCCCGCAAGAGTCCAATAATTCTGTTGGCAGACTGCTTGTCCCCATAATCTAAGTAGACATATTCTCCGAGGGTTTCAAGGGAAGCCAGGTTGACAACTTCCTTTGTGTACCCGTCATAGTTAAAACTGCTATTGATATCCGTGGAATACATGACCTCGCTGATGTTAGCACTTGTATATTCAGGAGTAATATTTTCTGGCGTACTAGAAACTATAATCCCCGACTTCGTCTTATTGGTGTAATCGTCATGGGAAAAATAACGGGTAATTCCCCTTCCCGTAAAAGCATTCTCAAAGGCCATAGTCATATCTGGATCATAGACCCCTATAGTTTCACTATTTATACCCCTACTGATGACCAAGACTCCCGTATCTTTATCTATGTCGATGATATCTTCAAAGGAAACCCGCTGGCCAGAGTCCGCTTTCATGATTACGTAGTTTTGGCCCATGTAAAACGGGTAGGCATCGGATTCCCGGGTCATTGCTGTTCCCTGGACATAGGACAACATCATTATTGCACTTAAGGAAATGAGGATACTGATTAAGATTAGCAGTAGTTGCCGATTATTTATCTTCATGTTTTCACCCCATGCATAGTGGAAGTGCGGAAATACTCCGTGGATCTTAGTTTAGTTTAGGGCTAATCCAGGTTCCTGTCTGGTATAGGATCTCCTGGATTAGTCGGTCGAGCTTCGAGGGGGATTTGCCAAAATGCTTTCGTTTTGGGCGCAAGCCAATCGGGAGTATCACGCACGCGTATATACCCCGTTCGGGCGCTTATATCATCCATACAACTCGCTGTCACTTGTTTGACATGATCAGGCTCGTAAGGAACCTGGTATGTTATTCTGCTATATTTTGGCCAGCAATCAATAGCTCCATCATAAATATGATCTGCTCCTCTAACTCCAACAAAACCATAATAATAGATTTCGTCTGGATGCTGACTGAGTACATAGGTATCGGTAGTGTAAACTTTAAGTGTGCTTCCCATTGAGATCATTAAGACTGTGATTACAAGGATACAAATAATACTACCTAATACTTTTTTCATGAAAGCCCTCTCTTTCTTAATGTATTCATGACATTCCTGCACTTCCCAACTCCATTCTATTCCAGGTATTAAAACTTGTCAATAGAGATTGTATATTGCGCCGTAGTTCGTGCGCCACAATCGTTAGACATCGAAGGCCTTTGTAGAGGCATCAGAATTTTGACAATTTGGCCCCTTTGCAGGATTCTGTGGTTGACAGGGCGAAATTAAGACTAGTATATTGTCGACAGCAGGGAGGAGATTAGATGTACAAGATTATTCAGCGGCAGGATCTGGCCCCTTCACTGAAAAAATTCGTCGTGGAGGCGCCGATGATTGCCCGTCGGGCCCAGCCCGGCCAATTTGTCATCCTCAGGGTGCATGAGCAGGGGGAGAGGATTCCCCTGACCATTGCAGATTTTGACCGGGAGGCGGGGACCATCACTTTGGTCTTCCAAGAAGTAGGCAGGTCCACCCGCCTCATGGGTGAGTTACAGGAGGGCGACGCCATTCTGGACCTCTTGGGTCCCTTGGGTGAACCCACGGAACATCCCCAGGGGAAATATGCCGTCTGCATCGGCGGCGGTGTCGGCGTGGCCCCGGTATACCCCGAGGCCAAGGGTCTACGCCAACATGGTTACCATGTCACCTCCATCATCGGCGCCCGCACCAGCCAGCTCCTTTTCTTTGAAGAAGAGATGGCGGCGGTCAGCGATGAGTTATATGTCGCCACCGACGATGGCAGCAAGGGCCATCATGGCTTTGTCACCGACGTCCTGCAAGAATTAATCGATGAGGGACGGGAAATTGACTTCTGTATCGCAGTGGGTCCCATCCCCATGATGAAGGCGGTGGCAGATTTGACCCGCAGGCACGGCATCAAGACCATTGTCAGCCTCAACTCCATGATGGTGGACGGTACCGGCATGTGTGG
>DAIOXA010000080.1:2187-2731 GCA_036758185.1 Bacillota bacterium | reverse complement strand
CGGGTGACTGTGGGGGGCGAGGTTAAATTCCCTTGTGTCGATGGTCCCGCCTTTGATGCCCACCTTCTGGACTTTGACGAACAGATGCGTCGCCTTTCGATGTACAAGGATATGGAAAAACAACCGGAGGTGAAGGAATGATGGCCATGATCACCCCCAAAAAACACCCCATGCCTGCCCAGCCGGCAGCAGAGCGGGTCAAGAACTTTGACGAAGTCCCCTACGGGTACAGCGACGATGTAGCCATGGCCGAGGCCATGCGCTGCCTGCAGTGCAAGAACCCCAAATGCGTTGCGGGTTGCCCAGTGGGCATAGATATTCCTGGATTTATCCTTAAGATCCGCGAACAGGATTTCCAGGGGGCCGCAGATATCCTCAAGGACAAGAACAGCCTGCCCGCCGTGTGCGGACGGGTCTGTCCCCAGGAGGAGCAGTGCGAAAAGGTCTGCATCGTAGGTATTAAGAATGAACCCGTGGCCATTGGCCGCCTGGAGCGCTTTGCTGCAGATTGGGAGGCCAAGAACAGCAGCGCCCAAGTCAGACC
>DAIOXA010000080.1:0-2163 GCA_036758185.1 Bacillota bacterium | reverse complement strand
TGGCAGTGGTGGGTTCTGGCCCCGCGGGCTTGGCGGCTGCCGGGGAGCTCATCAAGATGGGCTACAGGGTGACAATTTTTGAGGCCTTTCACCAGGCCGGCGGCGTCCTCATGTACGGCATTCCCGAATTCCGCTTGCCCAAGGCAATTGTCCAGCGGGAAATAGACTACCTGAAAAAGCTCGGCGTCGAGATCCAGCTCAATGTGGTGGTGGGGCGCACCATCACCATCGATGAGCTGATGCAGGAAGAGGGCTACCAGGCGGTATTTGTCGGCACCGGCGCGGGACTGCCTTACTTTCTCAATATCCCCGGCGAGAACCTCAATGGCGTTTACTCTGCCAACGAGTTCCTGACCCGGGCCAATTTGATGCGGGCCTACATGTTTCCCAAGTGGCATACCCCCATCCACATCGGCAAGCGGGTGGCGGTGGTGGGTGCTGGCAACGTGGCCATGGATGCCGCCCGGACCGCCCTGCGCCTGGGAGCAGAGGAGGTTCACATTGTCTACCGTCGCTCCGAGGCCGAGATGCCTGCCCGCATTGAAGAGATCGAACACGCCCAGGAAGAAGGGGTCAAGTTCAACCTCCTTACCAACCCCGTGGAGGTCCTGGGCAATGAGCAGGGCTGGGTGACGGGCCTGAAATGTGTCAGGATGGAGTTGGGCGAGCCGGATGCTTCAGGACGTCGCCGCCCCATTGCCATCCCGGATTCGGAATTTGAATTTCCCGTGGATGTGGTGGTGGTGGCCGTGGGCCAGGGTCCCAACCCCCTGATCCCCCGCACCACTCAGGGTTTGGAGTCCAGCAAATGGGGCAATATCATTGCCGATGATGTGGGTGCGACCTCCATTCCCGGCGTCTTTGCCGGCGGCGATGTTGTCACCGGTGCCGCTACCGTCATCAAGGCCATGGGTGCTGGCAAAGTTGCCGCCGCGGCAATTGACAAATACATCAAATCCAAACAAGAGGAGGTAAAATAATGACTGCTGCAATTATCGATGGCAAGGCCATCAGCAAGTTATTGCGCAAGGAGATAACCCAGGACGTAGAAAAGTTTAAGGCTGAGACGGGCATTACCCCTGGACTGGCCGTGGTCCTGGTGGGGGAAGATCCCGCGTCCCAGACCTACGTGCGCAGCAAAGAGAAATCCACCATCAAGGTGGGCATGTATTCCGAGGTGCATCGCCTGGCTGCCGAGACCAGTCAAGATGAACTCCTGACCCTGGTGGACCAACTGAACAATGACCCCAAAATTCAC
Source organism: Bacillota bacterium (assembly GCA_036758185.1). Lineage (GTDB taxonomy): Bacteria > Bacillota > Proteinivoracia > UBA4975 > UBA4975 > DAIOXA01. The sequence goes on along the minus strand of DAIOXA010000080.1, from coordinate 905 downwards.
GGCATCTTGGTGCAACTGCCCCTGCCGAAAAATATCGATGAGAATAAAGTCATCGAGGCCATCAATCCCGCCAAGGATGTCGATGGATTTCATCCCGTCAACGCCGGGCGCCTGCTCATTGGACAGGACACATTTGTGGCCTGTACACCCTATGGCATCATGGAACTGCTGAGGCAAGAAGATGTCCAGCTCAAGGGCAAGCATGCTGTGGTGGTGGGACGGAGTAATATCGTGGGCAAGCCCATTGCCCTGCTGTTGCTTCAGGAACATGCCACCGTCTCCATCTGCCATTCCCGCACTGCAGATTTGGGTGCCATGACCCGCCAGGCCGATGTCCTGGTGGTGGCAGTGGGCCGGGCCAACTTTATCACCGGCGACATGATCAAGCCCGGCGCCGTTGTCATCGATGTCGGCATCAACCGGGTGGATGGCCAACTGGTGGGGGATGTGGAATTTGAGTCCGCCAAGGAGGTTGCCGGTAAGATAACTCCTGTTCCCGGCGGTGTCGGCCCCATGACCATTACCATGTTGCTCAAGAACACCCTCCTCGCTGCCAAGAGATGCTAGCTGACCTTCCTGCCCTTACCGTCGGCCAACTGACGGACCATATTACCCGAACCCTCCAGGGCAATCCCCAGCTTACCGATGTCATCGTCCTGGGGGAGCTGTCTAATTTTGTTCACCACAGTTCTGGGCACATGTACTTCACCCTAAAGGACAAGTCCTGTAGTATTAAGGGTGTCATGTTTCAGACCTGGAACCGCCGCCTTCCCTTTGTGCCCCGAGACGGCCAGCAGGTGTATGTCCGGGGCGATGTCGTGGTGTATAAGAAGGGCGGCAATTATCAGCTGAATATCTATGCAATGGAACCTGCAGGCCGGGGCGCTCTCGCCCTGGCCTTTGCC
>DAIOXA010000079.1:3905-7396 GCA_036758185.1 Bacillota bacterium | reverse complement strand
CCCTACGGCAAAATCGTGGATGCCGACCATTAAGGTGGTGTTGGGGGGGAGGGCGGCGGTTTCAAAGATATTTGTGAGGGCGGTGGAAATTTGAACCACATCCTTTTCCATGATTATATTACCCTACTGTAATTCTACAAAACCTTGGTGTAACCCTTTTCCTCCCCCGAGGAAAAGGGTTTCCCAGCTAAGTGTGGAAATTTCATGTATCTGCCAGCTTGCTGCGGTATAATAGGCAGTGACGAAGGCAAAAGGAGGTAAGTTCTATGCGCTTTGAAACACTGCGCTTCGATTCGGGAGTTCTGCATATCTTAGACCAGCGCAAGCTCCCCGAGGAAATAGAGTACTTTGAGGCCAGGACCTATAAAGATGTAGAGTTTGCCATTGCCGACATGGTGGTGCGGGGCGCCCCGGCCATCGGCGCTGTGGCTGCCTACGGGGTATACTTGGCGGCGGAGGAGTACAAGGATTTGACCCGGCAAGAATTCCTGACCCGCTTAAGGGCGGCCAACAAAGAACTGGCCGCAGCGCGTCCCACCGCCGTCAACCTCATGTGGGCCATTGGGCGTATGGAAAGGCTCATTGACCAGGGGCATGATGCCGAAAAGATTAGTGCTGCGCTGCTCAAGGAGGCTGAAGCAATAGCTCGGGAGGATGTCGAGACCAATAGGGCCATGGCCCGCCATGGCAATGCCCTGGTGCCCCAGGGCGCCACCATCCTCACCCACTGCAATACCGGGGCCCTGGCCACCGTAGGCTGGGGTACCGCCCTGGGGGTAATCCGCGAGGCCCATTACTCGGGCAAGAAGATCAAGGTCTATGCCAATGAGACCCGACCCCGGCTGCAGGGGGCCAACCTCACGGCCTTTGAGCTGGTGGAGGACGGAATACCCGCCACCCTCATTGTCGACAGCGCCGCCGCCACCCTGATCCGCGACGGCAAGATCGACCTCATCCTGGTGGGCGCCGACCGCATCGCCGCCAACGGCGACACCGCCAACAAAATCGGCACCTTCATGCTTTCGGAGCTGGCCCGACGCTTTAATGTGCCCTTCTATGTTGTGGCGCCCCTTTCCACCATTGACTTCTCCATTCCCGATGGCAGCCATATCGTCATAGAGGAACGGGCTGCTGAGGAACTAACCCATATCCGCGGTGTGCCAGTGGCGCCCCAGGGTATCGCGGTCTACAACCCAGCCTTTGACATCACACCCCATGCTAATATTAGGGGGATTATTACCCAGCAGGGGATCCTCACACCTAGGGGTGGCAAGTTAGACGCTGAAAATCTCATAAATAGGAGGGAATAATAGTGCAATATCCAGAGGAACGCCAGGCGGTGGTGGATGCTGGTCGGGAGATGGCCAGCTCTGCCCTATGCATTGGAACTTGGGGCAATATAAGCTGTCGGCTATCCCCAGACTTATTGGCCATTACTCCCAGCGGCATGGATTATTATGCCCTGAAGGATGAAGATATCCTGGTAATGGACTTGGCGGGCAACATAATTGAAGGTATTCGCAAACCCTCCACCGAGCAGCCGCTACACCGGGCGATCTATGCTGCCAGGCCCGATGTGGGGGCGATAGTCCATACCCACAGCGTCTATGCCACCGCCATGGCGGCAGCTAGAAGGCCCATCCCCGGCGCTGTGGAGGATCTGGTGCAGATTGTCGGCGGCGATGTGCGGGTGGCCCAGTATGCCCTGCCGGGGACAGCAGAACTAGGCCAGTACGTGGTGGAGGCCCTGGCGGGGCGTAACGGAGTGCTGCTGGCCAATCACGGGGCCCTGGGGGCCGCCGGCACTCTACAACAGGCCCTGACCATCTGTCAGATCATCGAGAAGAGCGCCCAAATAACCTTGGCCGCCCAGGCAATTGGCGGCGTGGTGGAGTTGCCTCAGCAAGATATCGACGCCATGCGCCAGTACTTCCTAAATAGTTATGGTCAGCGAGGAGGCAAATAAATGGAATCTCTATTGTTTATAGGCGCCCATGTGGTGGGAATCGGGCCTGCCGATGTGGGGGTCCGGGACGGATACATAGATTTAGTGGGGAAGGGCCAGAGGGATCAATATCAGCGGGTCATTGCGGCAGACAACTGTGCGCTGCTGCCGGGCCTTGTCAACACCCATGGCCACGCCGCCATGACCTTGCTGCGTAGTGTCGCCGATGACCTGCCCTTGAAGCAGTGGCTGGAGGAGAAGATTTGGCCCTTAGAGGGCAAACTCACTACCGACAGAGTCTACTGGGGCGCCATGTTGGCCATCGCCGAGATGCTTCGAGGTGGGACCACCACCTTTACCGACATGTACTTCTACGAAGATGAGGTGGCCCGGGCGGTGGAAGAGACGGGAATCCGGGCAGTGCTCTCCCGGGGTTTGGTGGCCCTGGGTCCCAATTTTCACCAGGCCATGGCCGAGACCCGGGACTTCGTCGGCACATGGCAAGGCAGGGGCGGCGGGAGGATTACCACCCAGGTAGGTCCCCATGCCCTCTATACCTGCCCTCAGCCCCATTTGGCTAAAGTGCTGGACCTGGCCCGGGAAGTGCAGCGTCCCCTGCAGATTCACCTTGCGGAAACGCCGGGGGAAGTTGAAGATAGCTTTAGACAGTATGGCAAAAGTCCTGTGGCTGTGCTGGAGGAGGCAGGGATGTTTGAGCTACCGGTGCTGGCGGCCCACTGCGTCAATCTGAACGAAGAGGATATGGACATCTTGGCCCGCCATGATGTGCGGGTGGCCCACAATCCCAATAGCAACCTAAAGTTAGGCAGCGGCATCGCCCCCATTCCTGCTCTCTTGGCCAAGGGCGTCACCGTTGGCCTGGGAACCGATGGCGCCGCCAGCAACAACAATTTGGATATGCTGGAGGAAGTCCGCCTGGCCGCCCTAGTACATAAGGGGGTACACAATGATCCCACCCTAGTCTCGGCCAACCAGGCTTTGGGGATGGCCACCGCCATGGGCGCCCGGGCCCTCTTCCTAGAGGATGAAATTGGCCGAATTGAGGAGGGCCTAAAGGCTGACCTGGTCCTCCTGGACCTCAATAAACCCCACCTCACCCCTCGGCACAATGTCGAGGCCCACATCGTCTATTCCGCCCAAGGTTCTGACGTAACCCTGGTCATGGTGGATGGCAAAGTCCTCCTGGAGGACGGCAAACTTACCACCATAGATGAAGAGCGGGTGCTGTACGAAGCTGCCCGCTGCGCCAAGGAGATGATGGCCTGATGGCAGACAAGCGCTTTGAAACGCTGTCCATCCATGCCGGGGGGGAGGAGCAGAACCCTAAACGGGCCCTGAACTACCCCATCTTCATGACGTCGACCTTTTCCTTTGATTCTCTGGACCATGCGGATGCCACCTTCGCCTTTGAAACCAGCGATTATGTCTACAGCCGGGGCAACAATCCTACCCTCCGAGTCCTGGAAGAGCGGATGGCGGTGCTGGAAGGCGGGGCTGCAGCCGTAGCCTTTGCCTCGGGGATGGC
>DAIOXA010000079.1:2682-3895 GCA_036758185.1 Bacillota bacterium | reverse complement strand
AGCTCGGTTCTGCTCCCTCTCCTCAAGCCGGGGGATGAAGTAGTTGCCCACCGAGTGCTGTATGGCTCGGCCTGGAACTTTGTCAAGAATATCTTGCCCCAGTACGGCATTCATTCTCGCCTGGTGGATCTGACAGACCCTCAGGCCCTGGCCGGGGCAATTGCAGATAAGACCAGGGTCATCTACTTTGAAACCCCGGTGAACCCCAGTCTGGAGATAATTGATATCTCCGCTATTTGTCATGCTGTTGGGCAAAGCAGTGTAAAAGTGGTGGTGGACAATACCTTTGCCACCCCTTACTTTCAACGCCCCCTGGCCTTGGGCGCCGATGTGGTGGTGCATAGCGCCACCAAGTACATCAGCGGCCACGGCGATGTCATTGCCGGCATGGCTGTGGGCCGGGACTCGGACTATATCGATGAGCTGAAATTTGGCTACATGTGCGAGTTTGGCGGGGTGATGAGCCCCTTTACGGCTTGGTTGCTGCTCCGGGGCCTCAAGACCCTGGCGTTACGCATGCGGGAACATGAGAAAAACGCCATGGCGGTGGCCAAATACTTGAACAGACATCCCCGGGTTAAGAGGGTTTACTATCCCGGACTTGCCCATTGTCGTGGCCATGAGGACGCCGTCAAGCAGATGCAGGGCTTTGGCGCCATGGTCAGCTTTGATGTAGACGGAACGGTGGAAGAATCAAAAGCAGTGGTGGACGCCCTCCAGCTCTTTAAGCTGGCGGTGAGCCTGGGAGATTGCGAGAGCCTAGTCCAGCATCCCTTTGCCATGACCCATCGGGGTTATACTAAAGAAGAGATCGCCCAAGCTGGTCTCACCCCCAGCATGATCCGCCTTTCCATCGGGTTGGAGCATAGGGAGGATATCATCACAGACCTGGAGCAGGCCTTATCCACCCTGGATTGAGGAAGGGGACCGGTGTATCTGGTCCTTATTCAATTGAGGGCAGAGGGGAAAGTTTTTTTGATGAGCGCAACAATAAGCAAAAGAAGAGCAATATACATAAAGCAGTGCGGCCGATACTGTGATACTCTGTACTCAATAAGGTAAAGGGAGAGGAATTTTGAAACGGTTAATTGCCTTGTTGCTCATAGCCATACTGGTATTGTCTGTTGCTGGCTGTAGTTTTTCTTTTGGGAATGTTGATGATCCCGGCGAAGACCCTGGCGAGGGACCCGGTGAAGATCCTGGCCAGAACCCC
>DAIOXA010000079.1:0-2672 GCA_036758185.1 Bacillota bacterium | reverse complement strand
GTTTCTCCCCTTATACCGTAGAGTATAGGGCAGGGCGTGTGGGGTTCAATGGTGCCCCGGCTTGGATAGCGGTCAATGGAGAACGGTGGAAGGGGAATTCTACACTTTTTCCGAAACCGATTTATGTTTTGCCGTTGCCTTTAGAGAGCTTCATTTTACCCATAGCGACAACGTATTCGGAACCAGCACCTTTAAAGCTCAATAGCGCTCCCGGGATTTCCGCAATTATAGAAAAGCAAAGGGCAATTAAAATAAAGTAAAGGGGCTAATACTGCAATATCCTGTTAAGGACTAAGTATAAGGAGGTTCTTATTTGAAACGGTTATTGGCTCTGCTTCTTATAGCAGTATTGGTTTTGTCCGTTGCTGGCTGTAAATTTTCCTTTGGGAATGTCGATGATCCCGACGATGATCCTGGCAATGTTGATAACCCCGGTGAGGATCCCAGTGAGGATCCCGATGATGACCCCGTGAGCACGGGGCCTGCTGTAGATGGTGAATTCTACCTCTTCTCGGAATTCCATGACGTCTTTACGGTATTTAAGGAACTGAAATTTGATTTTTTCACTAAACCTGAGGATGGTGACCCCACCGAGTACACCTATTCCCATGTGTACATCGGTGAAGAAGAACTGGATTTCACCCTGGAAGACGTCGCCTATTCCCAGGTCTGCCCCCAGTACACTATTACCATTTTCGAAGATGGTGAAGAGACTGTAACAGAGGTATGGTTTAATGAGGCCGGGGACGTGGTCAAGTCCGGTTCCGATGGCGAATACACCACCGGAGATATGGCGGCACTGGCTTTATTTGGCTTTGCCTTCCACATAATCCCCTTCTACGCCTATAATGAAGGCTATTCCGAAGTCTTTACCAAAAAAGACGGGTTTGGCAGTTCCGGCTGGGCAGTAAAGGAGCGGAGTACCTCTACTAAGGATTTTGGCGACGGCAATGTTTCTGTGGAGCGCTATGTTTTCAGCTGGATTTGGCTTACTTCTGATTTAGAGTACGACTGGGAAGTTGCCAAAATTGGTGGCAAGCATGTATTTACCACGTGGAAAATGGATGTAGGGAATACCCTCACAGAACTGGTAGTGGAGAGAATAATTCCCTTCTAAAGTAGCTATCCGGCCCATTGGGGCCGGATTTTTCTTTATATTGCAGGAAAAATCTTTATCTAGGTGGAAAGATAGCATCAGAGCATATTATTGATGGGAGGTACTAGCAAGATGAAGAAAGCGATTGCCCTGATTGCCCATGACAACCGCAAGGATGACTTGGTGATATGGTGCCAGGTAAATAAAGAGACCTTGTCCCGATATAGCCTATGGGCAACGGGTAACACCGGCACTTTGCTTGCCCAGCAAACTGGTCTGGCGATTAGCCGGGTGCTCAGTGGTCCCTTGGGGGGAGATTTGCAGATTGGTAGCAAAATAGTTGCCGGTGAAATCGATCTGCTCATCTTCTTCTGGGATCCCCTAACCGCCCAACCCCATGATCCCGATATTAAGGCGTTATTGCGGGTTGCTGCCCTGCAGAACATCCCCGTGGCCACCAATCAGGCCACAGCGGACTTTGTCATTGCTTCACCACTTTTGGATGGAGAGTAAGGTTGCTTGTTGCCTTGTTAGCAGGAAATGAGGGAATCGGTCTAGAATAAGGTACCGAAGATTCAAAGGGGGATTTCTCATGGATTTGCTGGTACAGGAATTGAGGGACTATCTGGATGACTGCATGCGCCTAAAGGCTTGGCCATGTCGCCGCAAATACCAAGATCTTGCCCTGGAATACATAGCATCGCAATTTGTAACGGGCAGAAGCTATACTGTTCAGGAAGTTAATTCCATTATCAACCGCCTGCATACCTTTGATCAGGCAGCCATGCTTCGCAGTGAGCTCTTTGATAATGGCTTACTGGATTGTACATCTGGCGGCTCTGAGTATTGGAAGGTAGGACCTTAAGGGAACTGCCACAGCGGGACGGACAGCGGGGACGCGTACGCGTGTCTCAGATATCGCGCAATCGCAGCAGGTGAGACGCCGGGACGTCCCCCGTTGTCGCATTGGTGTATTACTGAAAAAAATGAGACGCGCGTACGCGTCCCCGTTGTCGCACTAGTTGAGGTAGCAGGCCATTACTTCTCCGTAATATAGGGTGTGATAATTCCGATCCTTGTAACAGTCGGCATTGATTTCTGGACTGAGGAGGCCGGGTTCCATCACCTGCTTGTGGACAATTTTACATTCATAATGTAAGGGGCATTGACCGATGACGGGAGTGGTAACCACCTGCCCCGGTTGGGCAGTCAAGTTGCACTCCTTAAACTTGTCAATATCCCGCCCCGATTTAGTTCCACATACTGCCAGTTCCCTTTTCAGGCTATTGTCCAAGGGGAAGCTGACGGTGAACTCTGAGCTATTGCTGATGAGCTCATAGCTGTAGCGACTGTAGCGCACGGCAACGGTAAATATCGGCTTGCGCCAAATGTAGCCAACGGTTCCCCAGCCTATCGTCATGGTATTGAGCATGTCTCCGCTTTTGACAGTGAGGAAAGCGCCGGCAGGTAGCTGTGCCAGGGCCTGGGAAAGGTATTCGGTATAGCTGACTTTTTTCATGACAATCTCCCTTCATAGCACTCTTTCCATTAATGATACCGTACTTTTCAAGGCCCC
>DAIOXA010000078.1:6003-7410 GCA_036758185.1 Bacillota bacterium | reverse complement strand
CATCTCCAGTTTAGGCGAAACCTTAATCCACTGCTGGGTTAAGGTAATGCCCGGCTTATCCCCTACCTTGGCGGAACGGCGCTGAGCCAATAGATTGATGAGGGTGGATTTTCCCACATTGGGAATGCCCACCACCATCACCCTCCACGGCCTGGGATAGCGCTTGGTTAAATTACTGTCCAAGTATGTATGGACAAAGTTGAGCAAATTCTGCCGATCCTTGTTGCTGCGCAGGGATACAGCTATTGCATCGCCCCCTTTTGTCCAGGCCCGAGATACCTGGGGGGCGGCCAGGTCGGCCTTGGCCAGCACCAGCATGGTGGGCTTATTCCCCGCCAGCTCATAGAGCAACGGATTTTGACTGCTCTGGGGCAGGCGGGCATCGGCTAGGTGAATGATGCCGTCCACCAATTTTAGGGACTGGTCAATGAGGCGCCGGGTCTTGGCCATATGCCCAGGGTACCAGTGAATATTCACCCCTGCCACACCTCCCTTCTTGCGGTCAAGTACAGGAAAATGGACAAAGAGCATCCCCCTTTGTCCATCGGTCATTAACGTCTGATTTCTTTGATGCGGGCAGCCCTACCGGTGCGGCTACGCAGGTAGTAAAGCTTGGCCCTGCGCACACGACCGCGACGGAGCACTTCAATGCGCTCCACCTTGGGGGCATGAACGGGAAAGGTCCTCTCAACGCCGACTCCATAGGAAACCCGGCGCAGGGTAAAGGATTCCCGCAGACCCGAACCCCGGCGCTTTATAACCACACCTTCAAACATCTGGATTCTCTCCCGACTGCCTTCGACTACGCGGACATGAGCCCGCACGGTGTCACCGGGCTTAAAATCGGGAAGATCAGCCCTAAACTGCTCTTTTTCCAGTTCTCTGATCACATTGCTCATGGTCTTTCTCGCCTCCTTGACAAGTAGTCAAACCCACTGGCGTTAGTCTTTGTCCAAGAGTTCCGGGCGTTTTTCCCGGGTCTTTTTTCGGGACATTTCTTGGCGCCAGCGTTGTATTTCTTGATGGTTGCCGGACAAGAGGACTTGTGGCACTTCCATCCCCCGAAAATTGGCCGGCCGAGTATAGTGGGGATATTCTAACAATCCCCCTTGAAAGGATTCTTGGGCAATGGATTCGCTATTACCCAGGACGCCGGGTAGTAGCCTGGCCACGGCATCCACCACCACCATGGCTGGGAGCTCGCCACCAGTGAGGACATAGTCCCCGATGGATAACTCCATGGTTGCAAGAGAAAGCACCCTCTGGTCAATCCCCTCATAATGGCCACAGATCAAGATCAGATGCTCTTTTTCGGCAAGGCTGTGGGCCATTTTCTGAGTAAAGCGCTGGCCTCCTGGGGACATGGCAATGACCTCGGTATCCTGGCCGCCAGAGAGATCTTCCACC
>DAIOXA010000078.1:0-5993 GCA_036758185.1 Bacillota bacterium | reverse complement strand
GCCCGAAAGAGGGGTTCCGGCTTTAGCACCATACCGGCGCCGCCGCCGTAAGGGTAGTCATCCACCTGGCGATGTCTGTCCTGGGCATAATCCCGCAAATCCACTGCATTGACCTTTATGATTTGCCTTTCCATGGCCCGCCCCAGCATGCTGAACTGGGTTTGGGCCCGGATTACCTCTGGAAAAATCGTAATAATATCTACCCTCATTCCAGGAGTCCCTCCAGGGGCACAATCTCCATGCGCTTGTTGGCCACATCCACCCGCTGGACAACGGATTTCAGGGCGGGGATGAGCACCACGGCATCCTGGGGCCTCTGCACTTGGTAAACGGCATTGGCGGGCAAGTGCAGGACCTGGGTAATAGTACCCACCAGAGTTCGCCTAGTGACATCCCAGACCTCCATGCCTTCCAGCTCAAAATCATAATAATGACTCGGGGGCAGGGGGAGGGCATCCTTCTCTTCCACCACCAGCAGCCAATTCTTGAGGGCGTCGGCTTGGTCGCGGTCGGTGACTTCCTGGCACTGGAAGAGAAAGACATTTTTGTGCTGACGCACATTGTCGATATGAAGTTGCCGGGTCTTCTGACCCTGCTGAATGGTAACAACCTCCAGCTTAAAAAAGCGCTGGGGATGGTCGGTGTGGGGTATGACCTTGAGTTCGCCCCTTACACCGTGGGAACCAACAATTTCACCGATAATCAGCACATGCACCACTCCGGTTATCCGACAATATCTACATTGACCCTCTTGTCGGAATTTATCGCTGCCGCCGATACCAGCAGGCGCATCGCCTTGGCAATTTTACCCTTCTTACCTATAACCTTGCCCATATCTTCAGAGGCAACGGTAAGCTCTAGAGTAATATCACTGCTGGTGATCTTTCTGGTCACCTTAACGGCATCGGGATTGTCCACCAGGGACTTGGCCATGAATTCCAGCAGTTCATCCATAATTTTACCCCCTTTAGATAATGCCCTGTTTTTTTAACAGGTCCTTGACAGTATCCGAGGGCTGGGCGCCGGTGGAAAGCCAAGCCTTTGCTTTGTCGGCGTCTACCTTGATGTCAGCTGGTTCAGCGATGGGGTTATAATAACCAATTTCTTCGATTATGCGTCCATCCCTGGGAGAACGGGAATCGGCAACTACGATACGGTAAAAAGGACGCTTTTTTGCTCCCATTCTTCTCAGACGAATTCTTACTGCCATAATTCTTCACCTCCTGCGGTTCTCTATAATTTAAAAGGAAAATTAAATCTTCCCTTTTTAGCGTGTTTTGGGTCAAACTGCTTAAACATCTTCTGCATCATGGCAAACTGTTTGAGCAATTTGTTGACATGCTGGACCGAAGTGCCGCTGCCCCGGGCAATGCGCTTGCGGCGACTGCCGTTGATCAAACTGGGACTCAGGCGCTCCGCCGGGGTCATGGATGAGATTATGGCATCAAAGCGCGCCAGTTCACCTTCATCAAATTGCAGATTTTTTAATTTGCCAGCCCCGGGCAGCATTGCCGCAATGTCATCCAGCGAACCCATGCCACGGAATTGCTGAAGCTGGTCCCGAAAGTCCGCCAGGGAAAATTGCTGTTTGCGCAGCTTTTCCTGGAGTTCTTGGGCCTTATCCTGATCAAAAGCAGCTTCTGCCTTCTCGATGAGGGTAAGGACGTCGCCCATACCCAAAATCTGAGAGGCCATGCGTTGAGGGTGAAAGGGCTCCAACTGATTGGTCCTTTCCCCCACACCGACAAATTTAATGGGCTTGCCGGTGACAGCCCGCACCGAAAGGGCTGCTCCGCCCCTGGTATCGCTGTCCAGCTTGGTGAGGATCAAGCTGTCCGTCAACCCCCGACTGGAAAAGCCCTGGGCGACGTTGACGGCATCCTGGCCCGTCATTGCATCCAGCACCAGGATGATCTCAGTGGGATCAACTAGCGCCTTGATTTCCTCTAATTCCTCCATGAGCTGGTCATCCAAATGCATTCGCCCAGCAGTATCAAAGAGGACAGCGTCGTATTCCGCCCCCTTGAGAAATTTGAGGGTTTCCCGGGCCAAATGCCCAGGATTCTCCCCCTGGGGACGATGGCAGTCAATGCCTCCTTCCCCAGCAGCAATCTCCAACTGTTCCCTGGCTGCAGGGCGATGGGTATCCAGACTTATTACCACCGGCTTCTTGCCCTTGGCCTTTAGCTGCCGGGCTAGCTTAACTGTGGTGGTAGTCTTGCCAGCCCCTTGAAGGCCCACCAGCATGTACACCGATTGGCGGGGGTCTAGTTGTAGAGGTACGGAGTCGGCGCCCAGCAGTGCTGAGAGCTCATCCCGTACGATTTTGATGACCTGTTGTCCCGGGGTAAGGGAAGACAGGATTTCCGAACCGCTAGACTTTTCCTGCAAGGCGACGACAAAATCCTTAACTACCTTGTAGTTGACATCGGCCTCCAGCAGAGCCAATTTAATCTCCTTGAGGGCTGCCTTGACATCGGCGTCGCTGAGTCGCCCCCGTCCCCGGAGCTTGCCCATTATATCCTGCAGGCGTTGGGAAAGACTAGAAAAAACCATGGGAAAAATCCTTTCAAATGTTATTGAGTTTTTGTGCCACTGCCCTGGCCTCAGCCAGGTCCCCGGCAGTCAGGGCAGCATCCAATTGACTTAAAAGTTTTTGGCGTTGAAAATGCTTTTCCATCAATTGGAGACGGCTTTCAAACCTACTGAACTGGGCTATTGTCCGCCGCAACAAATCGTGCACAGCCTGACGGCTGATGCAGAAGTTTTCGGCAATCTCGCCCAAGGAAAGGTCATAGTGATAGTGATACTGAAACAATTCCCGCTGACGATCCGTCAGTAGCAACCCATAAAAATCATAGAGAAAATTTAATTTGGTTCGTTCATCCATGGCAATCACCTACTGTAAAGGGAAATTACTTTACAGGTAGTAGTTTACTGGTTGTTTCTACAAAAGTCAACAGCTCTGACAATTAAATAGCAACATATCTGCGGCGCTTCTGGTAAAAATAATAGCGAGAGGAGGCGCTTCGATTTTGAAAAAGAACTTTCAGGACATCTTCAGCAAGGAAAAGTTTCAGCAAGAAGTTGCCGCAGAAATAACCAAGGATTTCCGAAAAAACTTAACCAACTCCCCCGCCAAAAACGACAAGAACCGCCACAGTTAATGTGGCGGTTCTTGCCTCGGCAGCAGAGAGTCCACATAAGCCTTGGCATCAAAGGGGACGAGGTCGTCCAGCCCTTCGCCGACACCGATGTACTTGATGGGGATGTTAAACTTCTGCACCAAGGCAACGGCGACACCGCCCTTGGCGCTGCCATCCAGTTTGGTGAGGATAATGCCGGAGGGCTGTACCCACTGCTGAAAAATAGCTGCCTGTTCCAAGGCATTCTGACCCATTCCGGCATCTAAAGTTAAGTAAACATCCACCCCAGCGGGGCAGATCTTGTTTGCCACCCGAACTATTTTTTCCAGTTCTTGCATGAGGTTTTTGTTAACATGCAGACGCCCAGCGGTGTCACAGATGATTACATCGGCGTCTTTGGCGGCGGCAGAGTTGAGGCCATCATAGACCACAGCTGCTGGATCGCTGCCAAGTTTGCCCACATGGTAGGGAGTCTCTGTCCGCCGGCACCATTCCTCCAACTGCATATCGGCGGCGGCTCGAAAGGTGTCGGCCCCAATGACATATGCCTTCTTCCCCTCTTGCTTGAGGAGGTAGCATAGTTTGCCCAGGGAGGTCGTCTTACCGGCGCCATTTATTCCTACAAAAATTATCACTTCCTTCTCCCCTGACCCTGGCGCCATCACCAACATCTCAAACAATTGCTCCCGAACTGCGGCGGCAAGATCCTGATCCTTAGGCCTCTCCTGGGCAGCGGCGACAATGGCAGCGGTAGCGGCGGGTCCCACATCAGCTAAGATAAGGAATTCTTCCAGCATCTCCAATTCTTCCTGTTGGTTGGCGCTAAAAACGCTTTTCAAGGATTTGGCCAAACTAGCGCGGGTCTTACTGAGGCCAGCGCTGACTTTTTGCAAGAAACTCATATAGCCTGCTCCTTTTGTCTTTCTTTGCTTAGGGCCACAGAAATCAGCTGGCTGAACCCGTCCTTAGCCAAGGTGATGCCATATAGGCTGTCAGAATGCTCCATGGTCTCCCGGCGATGGGTGATGAGGATAAACTGCATAGATTCGGCCATTTGGCGCAAGTACGCCGCAAAGCGCAGGATGTTGACTTCATCCAGGGCCGCCTCGATCTCATCCAAGAGGGAGAAAGGCGCCGGTCGCACCGATTGCAGAGCAAAGAGCAGGGCAATGGCCGTCATGGACTTTTCACCCCCGGAGAGTAAGGTCAGGGATTGGGTCTTCTTGCCTGGGGGCCGGGCAAAGATTTCGATGCCGGTTTCCAGCGGCTCATCCTCATCGCTTAGGGAAAGAAAGGCGCTACCTCCGGTAAAGAGAATTTTAAAGATTTCCGTGAAATGTTGTTGAACCTGAGCAAAGGTCTCCATAAACTTGGTGCGGATGGTAGCATCTAACTCTGCCACCAAGCTGAGGATATCCTTTTCTGCCTGAGCCAAGTCGGATTTCTGGAAAGTGAGAAACTCCAGGCGTTCCACCAACTTTTTGTGTTGGCCGATGGCGGCCAGGTTGATTTCCCCCAGCTCTTCCATACGCCCCCGCATCCTCTTGGCATTAGCAGCCAATTCGTTGACAGAGTAACGCTCATCCAAGTAGGTGAGACCGGTTTCGCAATCCAAACCGAATTGAGTTCCCAGTTCTCGGACCATGGCCTCGGATTCAGTCTGCCAGCGAGCAGCCTTGAGCTCGGCATCATGGAGGGCGGACTTGATATTCTCCAACTCTTCCCGGAAATTCAAGATATCCCTGTTGGCTACCTCAACTTCACCTTTAATCTCCTTTTGCCTATTGATTTGTCCTTCAAGACTGGTAGCCACCGACTCTAGGCCCTGAGTCAGTTCCGAGAGGGCTGTGCGAATTGCCGACATGCTTTCGGTCAGTTCTTCCAGTTCCCCTTGCTTGACCTTTGCCTCAGACTCGGCAACTCCTAAGTTCTGGCGCAACTGGCTACTCTGACTGAGGAGATCTTTTTGCTGGCGCTGGCGGTCTTCCACCAAGTTTTGCAGCGAATAGATGGTGAGTTGCAGACTGTTTTGGCGGGAAGCCCAAATAGAGACAAAATCTCTTAAGTTTGCTTCTATGTCCTGGAGCCCGTCCTTCAAGGCCTGGAAGCCCTCAAGACTGGCCTTGTCGGCATTAATTCTCGAACTTACTCCCTCAACCTCCTGGCGGGCCTGGTCAATTTTGATTTTTAAATCCTCTTGCTTT
Organism: Bacillota bacterium; assembly: GCA_036758185.1. Lineage (GTDB taxonomy): Bacteria > Bacillota > Proteinivoracia > UBA4975 > UBA4975 > DAIOXA01. The sequence continues at coordinate 643 of DAIOXA010000078.1, read as the reverse complement.
TCTTGACAGGCCGTACTGCGCTCCTGGGCCTTAATGGCTCGGGATTGGGCTTGTTCCATCTGGGTCTCGATCCTAATCAGCTCTCGCTGGGTTTCTTCCTCTTGGCCGCTGAGCAGGGTTTGTTGGTCACGGAGCTTCTGGCAGTCGACAGTATGCTGAGACAGAGCTTGATCTATCTGGACTAGCTCAGTTTGCAGCTGCTTCAGTTGGGTTTCCAACTCCGCCAGAGCTACCTTTCTCTGGAGCAAGCCGGGGCTGTTCTGAGCCTTGGAACCGCCGGTAAAAAACCCCCGACTGATTACTTCTCCTTCCAGGGTGACAATTTTATAGCGGTAATTTATCGCCACTGCCAGCTCGGTGGCCTGGGCCAGATTTTCGGAGACCAGGACATTGCCCAGCAGCATATTTTTTACCGGGGAAATCTGGGAGGAACTGGCGACCAGCTCGTCGGCCCAGCCCAATGCGCGCAGATCAAGGTCTTGGGGACGGGGAGGAAAGCTGCGGGCAGCGGCGGCAGAAATGGGAACCAAGGTTACACGACCGCCCCGGGTTTTTTTTAACAACTCAATGGCCCGCCGGCATCTGTCCTCGTCGGTACAGATTACATAGTTGAGGGCGCTCCCCAACGCAGTCTCCACCGCCA
>DAIOXA010000077.1:0-7451 GCA_036758185.1 Bacillota bacterium | reverse complement strand
TACTCACACAAACTCATTGGCAGGTTCCGTTGATATTGTTTTTGGTGGCCCTCCTTGTCAAGGGTTTTCCGTCGCTGGGAAAATGGACCCTAAAGATGAGCGGAGCAAGTTAATCTGGGATTTCTTAGAGGTTGTAGACATTGTAAAGCCGCGCTTCTTTGTTATGAAGAATGTTAAGGCCCTCGCAACTCTGCAGCGCTGGGCTTCGGTGAGGAAGTCTATTATTCGCAAAGCTGGCAGTATGGGGTACTCAACATTTTTCAGAGTGTTAAATGCTGCGGATTTTGGAGTTCCACAAAAGCGGGAAAGGGTTTTTTTTGTGGGGTATTTAGGAAATGAGTTCTGTTATGTACACTACTTTAACCAAGCAATAGAAGTGCAAAAGACCAAAAAAATAAACTTGAGACAGTACATGAAAGGATTACCGCCAGCTGGTACCAAAGAAAATCCTATTACATGCAAAGCCAAGATTACCCTTGCAGCACGGCCTGTTCTCAGAAAATCACCCTATGCAGGTATGATCTTTAATGGCATGGGTAGACCTTTAAATTTGGACAGCCAAGCTAACACCCTACCTGCCTCGATGGGGGGAAACAAAACCCCAATACTCGACGAGATAGTTCTGAAAGATCCGGATGCGGAAAGCTGGGTAGTGAATTACCACAAGAAATTGTTGGAAGGGGTAGTTCCTAACCCTTCACTCAAGGTACCTTCCCATTTACGTCGTTTAACCATCGCAGAGGCGGCACATATTCAAACTTTTCCACGGGACTATATTTTTAAGGGCGGTAAATCTTCGATTTATAGACAGATCGGAAATGCGGTTCCTTGCTTATTAGCGGAGGCAGTAGCCAGAGCAGCTACCAATGTTTTGCTTTTTGAGACTAGTGGGTTTTATCCTCCCCGGGAGCTATCCCATTTTAGAAAGGGAGTCTCATCTGCTACCAAGACTCCCTTTCTAGAATGGGATAACATTATTTACACATTCATTCCAGGCTAGTTTTACTGATGAAGGTATGTCAATTGAGTCAAGTAGGGCAATCATTTTGTTTGAGAATATGTTTCGTGCTGCTGGTCGTTGGACTGCAAAGTTGTTAACGACAAGATCAATTATGTTAGCAAAGTTAACATCGTATCCCTGGGAAAAAAGCTTTCCTGCTGCGTCAATAGCGGTTTGATCCGGCCTGCTAAGCGTATAAATAAAAAGGTACTCTGGGACATTACCGCGCAAAGAATAAGTTTATCCTGCAGAAACGGGTTAATAACCTTTTCATCCAGGGTTCTTCCGTTGAAGGCTCCTTTGCCATGCTTAATGTATGGTAGGCGGATATTTACCCCTTTATCCAGCAGCCGGATAAGTGCGCAACCTAGCAGGACTTCTCGATAGGATTGCGTTTGTGAGTAAAATACCGCGTCTAGTAGTTGTTCGTTGCTATCCAAAAAACTTCTCACCACTCAAGATACCTCATTATGGGCCAGAGAAATTGGCTTTACAGAGGAATAACCCTGTTTCGTTGAATTTTGTAAGTATGACTTTAGCTTCCAGCTCATATCTTGTACAAAACGGCCAAGGGGATGGGATATAATGTTAAAAAAAGTGAGCCTCGCGTTGCTTGTGCTAGTACTAATGGTGGGTGTGGCCATGGCGGAGCCCGGAGAGGAAATAGTCTTTACCATGGAGGACCCCCTGGGGGATTCCGTCGGCCCCGGTAGCTACACTTATCCACAACATACCTCTTTCCCGCCGGAGTTGGCGCAGATGCTCGACTTGGTGAACTTCACTGTGTCCTCCCGCCAGGACACAATGAGGTTTGAGTTTGAATTCGCCCAGGCCCCCAATTTGCACCAGCCTTGGGGAGGCGCCGGCTATAACTTTCACCGCATCGACTTGTACATCACCAGCGGCGGCGAAGGCAACTCAAATACCTTTAGGCCCGGTGCCGGGGTCCAGATGTGCAAGCCCTGGCAGGTAAATCTGCGCATCCGGGACTGGAAGGGGGCATACCTAATTCATTGGCAGGAGGATCCCGATGATTCCCAGGCTGGAGTGTGGCAAGATCAGGTCCAGGGATTTGATGTATTTGTCCAGGGCAAAAGCATTGTAGCGGAAGTCAGCCACCAACTCCTGGGACCCCCTCAGCCCCAATGGAAGTACTACGTGCTGGTGGGCCTCCAGGATGCCTATGGCCCCGACCAATACCGGGAAATTACCCAAGAGGAGGGGCCATGGACGGGGGGCGGCGGCTCAGAGACCCAGTTTAACCCCAATATCTATGACATTCTTGCCCCCTCCGCCGATGACCAGTATTCTCAGCTCAAGTGGGATGTCGGCAAGCTGGCCCAGCTACAACCTGTGGGAGTTGGCGCCGGCAGCTCCAGACTTTTCAAGATTATTGCCGTAGTGGCAGTGCTATTGGTGGCAGCAGGTGTCGCCATATTTATCTGGATGTATAGGAAATAACCAGGAAGAGGAGCCGTGTTGCTCCTCCCTTTCTTTTTCTCCGCTAAAGCAGTATAATATTCCGGAAGGCTAATCATTATTCTGGGAGAGAACATAATGACTTTTAATGCACGGGGATTGCGGGAATATTACGGTTTGGAGAACAGGTCCGTCGTCCTGTTCTTTTTAGCGGCTTTTATGGTTCAGTCTACCATGGGCGCCCTCAACGTCATCCTGAACCTATACATCTTGGAATTGGGCTTTAGTGAGGACTTTGTCGGCATGCTCCTTTCCGTCAAGTTATTTACCACGGGGCTGGTTTGCATCCCCGCCGGACTGATCTGCACCCGCTGGGGTGTGCGCCGGGTCCTGTTGTTGGCCAGCGCCGCCTTGGCCCTGGGCGTCTTAATGGTGGCCCTGACAGCCCAGCCCTGGCTGCTGCTGCTGGGCGCCGTTGCCATTGGCGCTGCCCAGGCAACCAAGGCCGTCAGCGTCCCCCCTTTCTTGGTGGAGAACAGCTCACCCCAGATCCGGCAGAATCTCTTTAGCTTGAACTTTTCCCTGATGATGTTTGCCAACATGGTGGGCAACGCCCTCAGCGGTTACCTACCCATGTTCTGGTCCAATGCCGGGGCGGGTTATGCCGGAACCCTCTTCTTCTACGGCATCGTGGCCCTGGTAGCTTCCATCCCCCTGGCCTTAATCGCCAAGGGCAAGCCCCGGACCGAAGACGTCGGGAGAATCCAGCTTTTTCAGGGTTTTAGGGATATTTGGGGACAGCGCAACTTGGCTCGACTCCTTTTGGCCCACGCCCTCATCGGCTTTGGCGCCGGACTGATCGTGCCCCTCTTTAACATCTTCATGAGCAACAAACTGGGCGCAAGTTCGGGCGAGATCGGCGTCATTATGTCAGTGGGCCAAGTGGCTACCGCCCTGGGCGGCCTCCTCGTTCCCCTCATCGTCACCCGCCTGGGTCGGGTGACCACGGTGGCGACACTGCGCATGGCATCCATTCCCTTTTTACTCCTCATTGCCAACCTACCCAGCATCTACGGGGTGGGAGCGGCGTACCTAATGCGCACCGCCCTGATGAACATGACCAATCCCGTGGAATCCAGCTTTGCCATGGAATTGGCCGGCTCGCGTCGGGTTGAAATGAGCAGTCTCGTCAGCACCATGGACACTGCTACCCGGGGTATCAGCGTTCTGGCAGGGGGCTGGCTCATGGCCCGCTTTTCGTATAGCGTGCCCTATTACTTTACCTGCGCCCTGTACGCCGTGACGGTGCTGGCGTACTGGGTGTGGTTCAAACCCATGAACAAGCCCCGGGTAGGGAGCACAGGGGAGACGGCGTCTCTCACCTTATAGTAGATTTTTGCCAACCAACCCTGCTATGTTGTAAACTCTAGGAAAGTATGGATTTGGGCGTTTGCCCCCTTGACAGATAATGGCTTAATTTGCTATGATATACCCCACAGGGGTATAGGAGGTATGATTATGGATAGCTTGTATGACATCGTCATCATCGGTGGCGGACCAGCTGGGCTGACGGCAGGCCTGTACTCCGGCAGGGCGTTGCTGTCCACGGCCATTGTCGAGGGCCGCGGCCCGGGGGGACAGGTAATTCTTACCCATGAAATCGAAAACTATCCTGGCTTTGTCGAGCCAGTTTCTGGCGCTCAATTGGCCGCCAATATGCTGGCCCAGACTAGCCGCTTTGATGTCGATATAGTAAACTCACCGGTGGAGTCTATCAACCTAGGGGGGGACATCAAGGAAATTACCACCCAACAGGGGACCATAAGGGCCAAGGCCGTCATTGTCGCCACGGGGGTGACGCCAAAAATGCTTGACGTCCCTGGTGAAAAGACCTTCATCGGTCGCGGTGTATCCTATTGTGCCACTTGTGACGGCGCCTTCTTCCGCGGTAAGAATGTAGCGGTAGTGGGGGGCGGGGATACAGCTGTGAAGGAAGCCCTCTTCCTGACCAAGTTCGCCCAGCGCGTGTGGCTTATACACCGGCGGGAAGGCTTACGGGCTGAGCAGATCCAGCAGAAGCGCTTGTTGGAGCATGTCAAGATCACCCCCCTGTGGAACAAAACGGTAAAAGAGGTGTTGGGGGATACCAAGGTCACGGGAGTAACCCTGGCCGACACCCAGGGCGGTGCTGAATCCCACCTTGATCTCGATGGCCTTTTCGTCTTTGTCGGGCGGCAGCCCGGCGGCCCCTTGGCCGAGTCAGGCATCCGCTTAAGTCCTGAAGGGTATATTTTAACCGATGAAGATATGCGCACCAATATTCCCGGAGTCTATGCCATTGGCGATGTTCGCCACAAGCGCTGGCGGCAAATAGTCACAGCCGTGAGCGACGGCTGTATCGCTGCCCTCAGCGCAGCCGAATATATCGAAGAAATTTCGAGAGGATGAGTAAAGTGGTCAAAATCATTACTGGTGCAGAATTTGAACAGGAAGTTCGACAATCCCCCATCCCCGTTCTGGTGGATTTTTGGGCTGAATGGTGCGGACCCTGTCGCATGATGGCCCCAGTGCTGGATGAAGTTGCCAATGAGCTTGGGGAGACCTTAAAAGTAGTCAAAGTCAATGTCGATGAAGAGGGAGAACTGGCTCAGCGCTATGGCGTTATGAGCATCCCTACCCTCGTTGTCTTTAAGGGCGGAGAAGCGGTGGAGACCACCGTGGGCTTCCAGCACAAGAAAGAATTGCTCTCCCGGGTACAACCTTATATCTAATAGATCATTGCCGTCCCCTGGGGCGGTTTCTTTTTTTGTAGGGCGGCGCCCAAGTCTGGGGGTTATTTTCCTTCCCTGTAGTACAAATTATTAGTAGAGGAGGAATGAACTTGGTCAGAAGACCCACCATTCTTGTGACCCTTTTGCTTGTCCTGATGCTGGCGCCAGCAGCTGCTGATTCCGACACCGAGTTGAAGGGTGGTCGCTGGTTTACCCTCTATGATGAGCAACACAATGTCCTGCTCAGAACCGGAATCCGTATCCATGTCGGCGACCAGTTTTTAGATAGCGATAACCGTATGTACCGGGTGTACAAGGTAGACAGTGAACGTCTGCGGGCCTGGGCTGAACTGATGGAGGATGAAGGGATCCTGGCCTTACCTGTTCAGGGTCAAGGCCTGGAAGGAGCCGATGCCCGGCGGATTGCCGTGTACCACACCCATAGCGGTGAGTCCTACCAGCCCTCCGACGGCGTCGATTCTACCGATCAGAGACAGGGAGGCATTTACAAGGTGGGCGCACAGTTTAGCCAGCGTCTGGAAAAAAAGGATTCCACCGAGGTAATCCATTTGCAACAGACCTTTTTTCCCTATAATGGTTCGTACCGGCGCTCCCGCACCGCCGTCTTGGAGTTAATCCAGCAAGACCTTGATGCCGTCTTTGACGTGCATCGGGATGCCGCACCCTGGGGTGAATATTTCCAAGAAGTCCTGGATATGCAGCTGACTCAATTGATGTTGGTGGTGGGAACCCAGAACCCCTCTTACCGAGTCAACGAGGAATTCGCCTGGCGACTCAAGGCCGTGGCCGATGACATGTACCCCGATCTGGTCAAGGGAATCTTTTATGCCCGGGGCGACTATAACCAGGATCTGCATCCCCGGGCCCTGCTCCTGGAAGTAGGCGCCCATACCAACAGCCGCCTGCATGCCGAAACAGGCGCCCGCGCCTTCGCCGATGTCGTCCATGCCACCCTGTATGGGGTTCAGTCCCAAGGGAATTCTGAAACCGATACCGAGATAGAAGAAAACCCCCAACTCCAATCCACTACCAATCCGCCTCCAGGAAGGAAAGGCGGACTGCTCAAGGGGTTCTTGACCCTGGTGGGTTTGCTGGCAGTGGGCGGCGCCTTTTACCTCTTCATCAGTGTGGGGAGTTGGGCAGGGGTACGGGATAAGTTGGTGGATTTTGTGAACAATGAATTCCGAGATGTCGTGGCGGCAATACCCTGGGAAAAACTGCGGCCAGGTTACATCTTAGCTCAGTTCAAGGAAATTAAGCTGGGCAAGGGCGACTTGCATGGGTTGCCCAGCCAGCTCAAAGAGTGGTGGCAGCGGCTACGCCAGCGAACCAAAATCTAACGACAGCAATGTGATAAGATGTATAATGATTAGCGGAAAGGAGAGCGCCGATGCGCCCCATCGCCGACTATCATACTCATACCCGTTGGAGCCATGCCAGCGGTAGCATCCTGGACAACCTCAGGGCGGCAACGGAGCAGGGCTTGGAAGCCGTGGGCATCGCCGAACACGGCCCTAACTTACTTTTTGCGGGAGTGCCCCGGCAGCGTTGGCCCAAGTTGGAGAAGGCTGTGAGGGGGATGGACGAGGGAGGGTCTCGGTTACTCTTTAATATTGAAGCCAATGTCATATCCACCCAGGGAGATTTGGATGTCCCCTCAGGGTTGTTAGATGGGCTGGATATGCTCCTGGTGGGGCTGCATCCCCGAGTTATCCCCCGGGGCTTTGACGCCTGCTGGGCATTTTATGGGCTGCGCTGGCTGGCCCTCCTTAGCCGCCGCCAGCGCCACCTCCTCTATGACACCTTTACCCAGGCCCTGGTCAATTGTATCCAACGTCACCGGGTGGACATCGTCGTCCATCCTGGCTACGGGCTGCCCATAGACAGTCGCGAGCTGGCCACTGTATGCGCTCGCCGGGGCGCCCGCCTGGAAATCAACTGCAGACATGCCGCCGTCAGCGCCCCTGATATTCAGCGGTCCGCCGCCGTCAAGGATGTGGAATTTGTCATCGGTAGCGACGCCCATAATCCCAAGGATGTCGGCCGGTTTCAACCGGGGTTCGAGCTGGTTCGCCACCTGGGCCTGGACAGGGAAAGGGTTGTTAATGTAAACTGGAAAGATAGGGAACGGTAAAGGTTGGCAAAGGAGGGGGCGGTACTTTGAACATAGTGATAATTTCTGGTTTGTCTGGCGCTGGCAAGACGATAGCCATGCATGCCTTTGAGGACATGGGTTATTA
>DAIOXA010000076.1:0-7482 GCA_036758185.1 Bacillota bacterium | reverse complement strand
CGCTGTTCATAATCACCACTGCCCGGGTTCTGCGCCCATAGGTGGCATCAATGAGATTTCCCTTATCCCTGCCTTCCTGAACAATCCTCTTGATGGGGGCACTCTCGGGGCTGACGATGGCGATAATCCTGTCGGCAGCAATAAAGTTTCCAAAGCCAATATTGATCAATCGCACTCCTGACACCTCTATTCGATGTTCTGAACTTGTTCCCGTACCTTTTCCAGTTCAGTCTTGATATCCACCGCCAGTTTTGAAACTTGATAGACGGCGCTTTTGGCGGCAATGGCTTCCCCCTTGGCCCCCGTAGCGATAAATTCCTGGAGGTGGGCCTTGAGCCTGACCAGTTCTTCGTTAATATCCGACTTGTCAATGAGGATTGCGACCTCAGTGATAATCCGGCTGTCCTCAGGACTCTCATCCAATCGGGCCAAGCGCTGGCGAAAGCGTTGCCCCACCTCTTGCTGCTGTTCTGGGGCCAGTGCCTCTAACTCAGTCACCAGCTCCCTGATTCGGTCCAGCTTTTCCACCATATCCTGCCAAAGGACACCGCCTTCCCGCCGTCGATCCTGCTGTAACCCTTGCAGAGACTGAGCAAAGCCCGAAAGGAAGGGCTCGACAATGTCTTCAGAAGCAACTTCCTCCCCTTGGAGGATGTTGGGAAGAGTCAACAGTGCAACGGGATCTAGGGGGCCCAGGGCATGGCGCCCACCAATATCGGCGATGATCCTACAATATGTACGATACACCGGCTCGTTGAGGGCAAGCCCCCCTCCTTCCCCTTCCTGCTCCCGAGTAATCCGAACATCAACCCTGCCCCTGCTTATATACTTCTTGAGCATGTTGCGCAGGGGCACCTCCAAGATAGTTAGGGTCTCCGGCAGTTTGCAGTGGATATCCAAGTACTTGTGGTTGAGGGTCCTTATTTCTGTAGTAAAGGCAGCGCCCTCCAGGGAAAAGCGCTGACGAGAAAAGCCAGTCATGCTTGTAACCACCTTACCGCCCCCTTCATTCGGGTATATTTTAACTGAATCACCAGGGGATTACAAGCCTAGGCGCCGACCAATGCTCCGCAGCGCCGTAGCTAGTAAATTGGGAAGCATGGAGAAACCCAGGATTATCAACCAATCGCCCCGGGACAGGGCCACGGTGGCAAAGATTGCTTGCAGCGCTGGGATATACAGCACCGCCAGCAACAGCCCCATCGAGACCAGCAGGGCGGCGATGATCCAGGGATTGGCAGTGATGGATACTGCTCTGCCCCTTTCATCTCTTCGGCACTCCAGGGCAAAGACTAGCTGCACAGTGATGAGGGTGGCCAGAGCCATGGTCCGGGCATAGTCCAAACTGCCCCGTCCATTGCCGATGACAAAGACGATGAGAGTCAGGACGCCAATGATTAAACCTGTAAAAAAGATACTTGTTCCCAAGCCCCGGGCCAGTATACTCTCCTCCTTGGGTCGAGGGGGAATTTGCATAATGCCCGGCCCCCCAGGCTCCATGCTCAGAGCTAGGGCCGGCAGACCGTCGGTGACCAGGTTTACCCAGAGGATCTGAATTGCCCTCAGGGGCAAGGGAAAGCCCAAGAGCATGGCAAAGAACATGGTAAAGACTTCCCCGGTATTGCACGCCAGCAGGAACCGGATAAATTTGCGGATATTGCTGTAGATTACCCTTCCTTCCTCCACGGCAGATACTATGGTGGCAAAGTTGTCATCCACCAGCACTAAGCTGGCAGCCTCCTTGGTCACCTCGGTACCGGCAATGCCCATGGCTATGCCGATATTGGCCTCCTTCACCGCCGGTGCGTCGTTAACGCCATCCCCCGTCATGGCCACAATATGGCCTAATTTTTTTAAGGTTCTCACTATGCGCATTTTATGTTCGGGGTACACCCGGGCAAAGATGGAGATGGATTCAATACGCCGCTCCAGTTCGTTATCCTCCATTTTTTCCAGCTCTGTCCCCGTCACTACTCCCTGGGGTTGGGAAGGCAAGCCGATGCGCCGGGCAATAGCCATGGCAGTAGCCTTATGATCGCCGGTAATCATCACCGGCTTTATTCCAGCCTGCAGGCACTGGCGCACCGCTTCCGGCGCCTCGGGCCGCGGCGGATCATTGAGGGCAATGATGCCCCCGAAGATAAGGTCAGATTCAGCTTGCGCCTGAGAAGAAAAGGCGCCTGGACTGGCCCGCCAGGCCACCGCCAGGAGGCGATAGGCCTCCCCAGCCCATTCATCGTTAATTCTGTCGATTTTCTGTAGCTCTTCCCCCGTCAGAGGAGGGGTTGAATTGCCCTGGGCCGCCACCCACCGACACAGGGGCAGCACTACTTCCGGGGCGCCCTTTACAAAAGAAAAATAGGCGCCATCCCGATCCCGCACCACGGTGGACATCATTTTTTTCTTGGAATCAAAGGGGTACTCGTGGGTTACTAGCAGCCTTTCCATGAGGCGGTGTTTTTCCAGTCCCTGCTTTGCCGCCAGCACCAGGAGGGCCCCATCAGTGGGGTCGCCCAGAACTTCTACACGGGCGCCCTTCTTCTTTAGATGGGCGCCATTGCACACTGCCCCCACCGTCAGTAACCAGTTCAAATGCTCGGGAAATCTTCCTGCACCCAGGATTTCCCCCTTCAAGCTATAGCCCTTTCCCGTCACTGCCAGGATTTTGCCCTCGGTATAAATCCGCTCCACCGTCATCTCATTTTTCGTCAGGGTTCCAGTCTTATCAGAGCAGATGACGGTGGCAGAACCCAGGGTCTCCACTGCCGGCAGCTTTCTGGCAATGGCCCGGCGCTTTAGCATCCTTTGCAGGCCGATGGCCAGACACAGCGTCACCACCGCCGGCAAACCTTCGGGTATCGCCGCCACCGCCAGGCTGACACCAGCCATAAACATATTATAGAGCTGCTCTCCCCTGAGGACCCCGGCGATTATGACAAAAACACAGATGATTAGACACAGGGCCACAAGGGTATTGCCTAGCCTGCTCAGCCGTTGCTGCAGGGGGGTGGGAGGCTGCTCGGCTTGGTGAATCATGTCGGCGATGCGGCCCATCTTGGTGTTCATACCTGTAGCCAGCACAATACCCATACTGCGCCCCCGGGTCACAAGGCAACCCATGTAGGCGTAACAGTCCTCTCCATCTTCATCCTTGGCTACCGGCACAGTTTCCCCCGTCAAGGGCGACTCTTCTACCTCCAGGCTGGCGCCGCTAAAAATCCGCACATCTGCCGGCACCCGGTCTCCAGCTTTAAGAAAGACGATATCGCCGGGGACCAATTCCTCTGCCGCAACCTCGCGGACTTCACCGCCACTTATTATCTGAGCCTTGGGGGCGCTTAAATGCTGCAGGGCCTCTAAGGACCGTTCGGCCTTGTACTCCTGGACAAAGCTCATAACGGCATTGAGAATGACGATGATCATGATGGTGATGGCGTCGGCATATTCCCGTAAAAATGCCGATAGCAATGTCGCCGCCAACAGCATCAGCACCATGGTGTCGCCAAATTGGCTGAGGAATAACATCAGCGGATGGCTGGACTTCTTATGTTCCAGCTTGTTTAATCCGTGCAGGCGTTGGCGCCTTGCCCTCTCCTCCCTGGAAAGGCCGGTACGGGCATCAGTTCCCAGTTCTTTTGTCAGTTGAACAAGATCCATGCCAATCTCTCCCCTCCACCTAATCCTATGCCCCTTCAATTGTATTTAGCATTTCCTGCCTGTATACTTGAAGGTGTAAGGGGTGAAGACAATGCACTTGGACGGATTCTTTTTTTTAGTCTATTAACATCCCACGCATTAGAAGCAACTGAAAAGACCCGCGCCAGCGGGTCAACGTTCTTGTTTTGTTTCGATAAACCGTCTTAAAAAGACGCAAGCCTTGAAAGTAAGGACAAAAAAAGAGTCCTTACACTCCCGTCATAATCCTAGTATTAATCAGAGGGATACATATGTTTAATGCAGCGGCTCCCCTTCTGACTGAGGCAGAGGGCCAGCCCCATTCTCTAGTACATACTCTTTCACATTATTCAAAACCTCTGTTGGAGCTTTGTAATGCTCCTGACTCTTTTCGAACATTGAACTATAACCGTAATAAATTGATGCCATACCATTCGGATATAAGTACATAAAATGTTCCTCCTGCAGATAAACAATTAACTTTGGGGTATCGACAAATTTCTTGTCTTTTTTCCATGTATGTTCCTGAAACAAAGCTATAAATTCCTTATCAACATTTATCGTGTATGTCTCTTCTTCTATCTGTACTTTTACCCTCTCTTTACTATTTAGATAGTCAAAGGCATTGTTGACCTGTACATTATCACTTACTCCACACGAAGCCATTAATAGAGAAAATAGTATTAAGATCATTGTCCCTGTTTTCTTAACCATCCTCCACCCTCCTGTTGGTAAGTAGATGCCAGGAGCAAGATAACACGCTCTTGGTATGCCATTGTGTAACCAGATAATTTAGTACTCTATTTCCAGATATTCGTTCCCCAAAATGAATACATAAACTCAGCAGTTACATCATCATCGTCAAGGATAAGTTCACCATTAGTATTCGCTACATTAAACATTGTTGTAGTTGAGTAAGATGGATTGGAAACTCCATAGTCTCTTCCTATTTTATTATTAGACCAATCCATTATATTTGCCTTATCAAAAGTAGAGTAGAAGGTGTGCCAATTATTAATACAGCTTGGCTTTAATAATTCCTTTACACTGCAAATATAGTCATTGGCATCCGCTTGAGCCATGCTACGAATAGTATCGATACTGATTCCACCAATAATAATTAGCCAATAATATTCATCGTAGTAGTAATTGAATCTTTGACTCGATAATTTATCCATGATGAAACTAAAACATTAGCCCACTCATAATTAGTAGTGTATATGCTTGCATTAGTAGCACCAATACTTTTTGTCGCCCTAAAATTCCATGTTGAGTGGCGAAAAGCATCTCGTATTGCTATAGGCTTTGTGTTGGCTTCATCTTGTGCAAGATACCCATCAACTACCGCTTTAGCGATTCGAGTAAGGCTAAGTCCATCTGCAGCAGATAGCACATTACATAACTCTACTGAATCAGAGTATGGGTATGAGTTAATAGAAAACTGATCTCTCATTACAGCATTTATTGCTTCATTAATGTCTTTCATAGATATTTCTGAAACACCATCTGTTGTAGATGGCAACGCCCTTACTTTTCGATCGATTATTGAAATTAGATCATTGTAATCCATTGAAATAGCCTTGTCTATAGAAAACTGTATCTCATTACTACTATTGTTATCAAATGGCAAGTCTGAAGCATAAGCTATTCCTGATACACTTACTAATAGTATAACCACCAATGAAAAAAACTTACTTTTCACTTTATCAATCTCCTCTTTAGTTATGTATTTAGCTACTAAACTCTTCATAGCTAGGGGTAGATAACACTTCTGAAAAACCAGCAAGGGAGCTAAATCATCATTGTAATCCATCCAAATTTCCGATGTCGGTCGGGAGGTTCTGCACATCTGTTGGTCATATCCACCTCTGGGCAATATTCCAAAGTATTGACGAAAGGTGTTGATTAGTGCGAGTTGCCCTAAGGCCACAGGCCCAAGAAAGCCAGTTCCAATGTCGGTGGCTATACTTGCTGTACGAATACTGTTTTCCACCAAAACCCTGTGTTCAGAAGACTAGCTTAAATCGCACCCCTCCTCTCGTCTTATTAGCCCGCTACTTGTGAAATAAGAAACTAATAGACAGTTGTGCCGCTTGGTTCTCCAATCATCAATTATTCCATTGTCAAAGTTAATGTTGCATCTATCTGACCTTCTTGATTATACAATAAATAACCAATCAAGTAACCCTGATGTTTATCTGAATTTTGACCATACTTACGCAGTCAGCTTTTTTAAACCTGCTGAAAGTACCTTTAATCCTATGCCCTTTCAATTGTATTTAGCATTTGCTGCCTGTATACTTGAAGGATAAGGGGTGAAGACAATGCACTTGGATGGATTCTTTTTCAACTGCTTGGTCCGGGAAATCAACAGCCAAATTTCGGGCAGTAGGGTAGAGGATGTTTATGACAACCAGTTGGGCAATTTGCTCCTCCAGTTCCGGGCACCGGGCCGCACCCTGCGCCTGGAAGTATCGGTAACATCCCCCCCCTTCTCCTTCTTCCTCAGCCAAGGTCAAGGAGGCAAGGGCCGAGGAATTTTGGCCCAGACCATAAAGAAACACATAGGCGGACTCTTCTGCCTCTCCATAAGCAACGACCCCTTTGACCGGCGGGCGGTATTGGCCCTTTCGCCTGCCCCTGCCGGCAGCGCAACCGCCCATGTCCATATCGAGATTATGGGCCGTCAAAATGACCTAATTCTTTGTCACGGCAGTACGATTATCGCCAGCACCCGGCCGCCCCGGCGGGAATCTGACCGTCCCCTCCAGCCGGGAGACCTGTTCACACCACCGCCGCCGGCGGCCAAGCTGCCACCTGAGACTTTCACTTCCTCAATGCTGGCAACCCTGTTCAAGAATATCGGCGCTCTCCCCGTCAAAAATGCTCTGACCCGGGGGATAATGGGGGTTAGTCCCCTGCTGGCCCAGGAGATTTGCCACAGGGCGCAAGTCCCTCCCGAACTTATTGTCCAACACCTCTCCCCCGCTGCACTGGAGAAGCTAACCAAAAAAACCCTCGCCCTAGCCCAAGCCAGCCTAAACACAAAGGTGACGGCGGCGGTATATGACAAGGCGGGTCCCTATTGGACTGGGCTAGAACATCTAGACGGTACAGCCAAAGAGTTTGCCAACCTCAGCCCAGCCCTGGAGTATTGGCAGGAGGCATTTCGTTCCGGCCGAGATTCCCATGCCCTGAGATCTGGACTGCAAGCAGCCCTCAGCGCAGCCCAGGACAAGCAAGGGCGCACTCTGACCAAACAGAACTTGGAGCTGAAGAGGGCCCAGGATCATGACCACCTACGTCAAATCGGTGAAACAATCTTGGCCTCAATTAACGAGATTCCCCGGGGCGCCACCGAGGTGAACCTAGGCAATATTCATACCGGGCAGCCCCTTAAAATCCTCCTAGATCCTGAAAAGTCGCCCAGTAGCAATGCAGCCTACTATTTCAAGCGCTACCATAAGTTTAAAAACGCCCTGGCCAAGGTTAAGGGCCACATTGCCCGGGGACAGGAGCAGGTGGAATACCTGAATTCCCTGGAATACGCCGTGGATGCTGCCGCCACCTTGGCCGACCTCATGGAGATCCGCCAGGAAATGGAGGATCAGGGTCTGCTCCGCCTAAGGAAAAAAGCTAAGTCCCGCCCTCCTACCCGGCACGAGTACTTGGCATTCTCATCTCCCCAGGGCGACCCCATCCTGGTGGGCAAGAACAACCGCCAAAATGAGGAATTGACGCTAAGAAAGGCGGACAAAAACCATTACTGGCTGCACAGCCGCCACTATCCCGGTAGCCACGTCATTC
>DAIOXA010000075.1:5561-7494 GCA_036758185.1 Bacillota bacterium | reverse complement strand
GGGGTTCTTGACTTGAATTAAATCAGCTACGGCACCGAGAACGCCTTGCAGCTTGCCGTCCTGACTGGCCTTGAGCACAGACCGGGTCCCCTGGGGGAATCCCTGAAATTCTTGGGCCATGGCCGTGAGCATTTCTTGCTTTTGCTGAAGAACAGTGTAGGAACCCTCCATTTGAGTCCGTCTCGCCACCAGGGCGTCCCGGCTTTGCTCCCTTTGTTGCAGCTCCTCAGTCAGCTCTGCTAGCCTTTGACCAAGGGTTTTGCCTTGGACCTCCTTCTCAGTATGCGCAGACTGCAGTCGGTTTATATCCCTTTGGGCCTGTCTAGCCTCGGCCTGCCAGGCCTCTAGCTCCTGTCCCAGGGATTCCAGTTGTCCAGCAAGTTCGGCCTGAGCCTGTCTGGCCTTATCTCGATAGGCTGCGACCTCACTGCTTTCCATACTGGCCTTGAGAACCCTGGCAGAGGCTTGTCCCCGGTAATTCTCGGCAGCGGCCAACAGTCTGCGGACTAAACCGGCCATGGTGTTGCGACTCTTTAGCGCCCCGGTATACGCCGTAACTTGGTTGCTTAAGGCCGAAATAGTACCCTTTAGGGCAGCCAAGGCCATGTCGGATTCTTCTAGTTGAGTCCGGAGGCGAGCAACTCGTTGCTCAGTGGCTGTCACCATTTGTGTATAGTCCAACTGCCGTTGCTGGGATAGCTGCAGTTTGTACTCCTGTTCTCGCTTGTCCTCGGAGAGCTGAGATTTATTTTCTTCCAGGGCGCCAATGACGGCCTGGCATTGATGCATGGTTTCCATGACCTCTACCAGTTGTGCTTCGCCGGCCTGCAGGCTAGCACGGTATTGTTCACTGCTGCCCTCCAACTCTTGACGCCGTTGGTTCAGGCGCTCTAGGCGGTTCTGCACATCCTGAAACTTGCCAGCCCACAGGGCCAGTTCTAGACCATCGGCCTGTTCCTTGTACTGAAGATATTCATTAGCCCTGGTGGCGCTTTCGCGAATATCTTCTTCTTGGGACTCCAGTTCGTGGACGATGTCCTCGATGCGGGTAAGATTCCCCTGGGTGTCGGCAAGTTTTTTCAGCGCCTCCCGCTTGCGTAGCTTATAATGGGATATTCCTGCCGCTTCTTCAAACATCAGTCTGCGCTCCTCAGGGCGACTGTTGATCACTTCTTCCACCTGACCTTGGCCGATAATTGCATATGTACCTTTACCTAAGGAAGTGGAGGCCAGGACTTCGGTGATATCCTTTAGACGGCAGGGAACTTTGTTGAGAAAATACTCGCTGTCCCCAGAACGATAATAGCGCCGGGTAATAGTGACTTCCCGGAAATCCAAGGGAATTTCGGCATCACTGTTGTCCAGAACAATGCTGACCTCAGCATAGTTTTTGTGCTGGCTGTTTTCTGAGCCTGCATAGATTAAGTCTTCCATTTTTACGGCCCGCAAAATTCTTGGATTCTGTTCTCCCAGCACCCAGCGAATGGCATCTGCCACATTGCTCTTTCCACAGCCGTTGGGACCGACAAAGGCAGTGATTCCCGGGGAAAAGCTAAACTCTGTTTTGTTAGCAAAGGATTTAAAACCATACATCTCTAAGCGAACTAAGTGCAATTTTGCTCCCCCTCCCGGGTAATTCTACCACGTTGTCGGTTCAAAGTCGATTGGCCAATGCCTTGCGGGCGGCATCCTGCTCTGCCTGCTTTTTGGTCTTGCCTGAGCCCGAGGCAAGAACTTTGCCTGCCGCCTTTAGTTGCACCCAAAAGGTCTTATTGTGATCCGGCCCCGTGTCCTTGGTGACGGTGTACTCCACGGAATCCAATCCCGAGGCCTGTAAAATCTCCTGGAGTTCCGATTTATAATCGCTGATAAAGTCTTCAGAACAGGCGAGGTGCAAACTGTCTTCAAACAAGCTCAGGACAACAGCCCGACT
>DAIOXA010000075.1:0-5551 GCA_036758185.1 Bacillota bacterium | reverse complement strand
GCCGATGCCCTGGAGGCAGTTACAGCCCGACTTTGCTCCCAGCTCGTAGAGAGGTAATGGGCGGCGATAACTGCCTCCAGGGCATCGGCCAGTAATGACCCACGATTGCGGCCCCCGGTCTTCTCCTCCCCCTTGCCCAGGTGAAGATAGCTGCCTAAATCCAACTTACGGGCGATCTCCGCCAAGGATTCCTCTCTAACCACTGCAGCCCTGACCTGGGACATCTTTCCTTCGCTAAAACCCTCAGGGTGGGCATAAAGCCAATCGCTGATTATGTGGCTCAGCACCGAATCTCCCAAAAACTCCAGACGTTGGTTGTGCACATCCTCGCCGGTGGAAGAATGGGTTATCGCTTCCTTGAGCAAGTCAGGAGATATCTCCCTAATCCAAAAGGACGTTGACCCCACATTTACTACCTCCCATAGTAAGCAAGGCCCCAGAAGGGCCTTGTAAGTATTATTCTTGTCTTTCGATATAATTGACGATGTCGTTGACGGTTTGGATATTGCTCAGTTCCTCATCGGGTATTTGCAGGTCAAACTCCTCCTCCAGAACCAAGAGCAAGTCCATGATATCCAGAGAGTCCAATTCAAGATCGGCTTGGAGACTGGTTTCTCCCTTAATACTATCCCCTGCTACACCTGCTTGATCGGCAATTATTTTTATTACCTTGGATTTGATAGCTTCACTCATAATTCTAACCTCCCTTCGCAGCTATTTTACTAGGATTTTCTTGGAATGGCAAGTCAACACTTCTGCACGATGATGCCTATGGCGCCAGGGCCGGCATGAGTGCCGATGACGCTGCCAATTTCGGAGGTGTATACATTTCTCACTGCTATTCTTGCCTTGGCCTCTTGGGCCAATTCTTGGGCCAACTGGGGATTCTGGGCATGAAGCACCGCCACATCCACCGGACCGGAATAACCCCGGATGAAGTTCTCGGCCTCTTGGAGCAGGAAGGGAATAAATTTGTTCTTGCCCCGGAGTTTGACCAGGGCGGCGACAAATCCCTCGTCATCGATACAGAGCACCGGCTTGACATTGAGGAGACCGCCAATAAGCTTGGCCGCCCGCCCTATGCGGCCGTTGCGATGTAAGTACTCCAAGGTATCGACCCCAAACAGCACTCGCTGTCCACCCACTAACTGCTGGGCATAACTGACAGCTTCCTCCAGGGTAGCGCCCTGGGCCAATTTTTGGGCGGTGTTGAGGACAATGATTCCTATGCCCATGGAAGCCGATTGCGAGTTGACGATGCGGATATCCTGTTCCGGCAACATGTCCCTGGCTATGCAGGCAGATTGCCAGGTTCCGCTGAGTTCTTTGGAAATATGAATGGAGATAATGCCTTGGTAACCTGCACTAAAGAGGGATTTGTAGAGCTTGTGAAAATCGCCGGGAGAGGGCTGGGACGTGCGGGGTGGAACTGGGGCGTTTTGGAGCTTTTGAAAAAAGGCAGCGCTATCTAAGTCAATTCCGTCTTTGTACATCTCATCATGAAAGTGAACATTTAGGGGCACAACACGAATATTATACTGCTTGGCAAGTTCGGAATTCAGGTCAGAAGTGCTGTCGGTTACAACGGCTACCTTAGCCATTTTGTTTCTCCTCCATTGTCTTTGTTATGGTGGCGATGGTCTGGCCTTGGACCAGCAAGTACGCTTGCTTGAGAATTGCATTCTTGAGGGAGTTGGCATCGGAAGAACCATGGCACTTTATACAGACCCCATTTATCCCCAGGAGAGGGGAGCCGCCATGCTCTGAGTAATCCAATTTCTTCTTGAGCACCCCAAGGGTGTCTCTGAGGAGCAGGGCGCCTAGCTTCGCTTTAACACCCCCTGTCTTAAGGGCTGATTTCATCTCGGAAAATAGAGAGTACGCTGTTCCCTCCATAGACTTTAAGAGGACATTGCCGACAAATCCATCACAGATCAAGACATCGCATTGACCCTGCATGACATCCCGAGCTTCGACATTGCCGACAAAGTTTAGCGACGACTCCTGCAACAGCTTGTAGGTCTGTTTGGCCAACTCATTGCCCTTTTCCGGTTCAACCCCCACATTGAGGAGACCAATACGGGGAGAGTCAAGGCCGAATACAGATTGTGAGTACAGTCTACCCATCAATGCAAACTGATAAAGATTTTCTGGACGGGGATCCATCGTCGCCCCCAGGTCCACGGCGATTACACCCTTGCCATCCTGGGTGGGCAAGATTGGCGCCAGGGCTGGCTTAGCTACGCCAGGGATACGACCCACCAAGAGGCTGGCCCCCGCCATAAATGCACCGGTATTGCCGGCGCTGACCACTGCGTCCACCTCACCGGCCTTTAGCATTTCCAGGGCGATGACCATGGAAGAACTGCGCTTGCGGCGCAGGGCTAGCAAAGGTTTTTCGTCGTTCTCAATCACTTCGGCTGCGGGCACAATGCTGACGGCTTCGGGCACAGCGGTCACAGTCCGGATCTCCTCTTCCCTACCCACCAGGACAATCTCTATGTCCCGGCCGGCAGTGGCGGCGGCAATGGCGCCGGCAACAATGGCGCCTGGTGCGTTATCGCCACCCATGGCATCCACGGCAATTCTCATACTATCCCTCCTCGTTTCCATCTCGGACGGCGATGGTAAATAAGCCAGAGAATACGGGTTTCTCGGCACTGATGGTGGTGGTTTGTATATGTATACGAGAATTCTCCCGTTCTCTGACTTGGGCCGTACATACTAACCTTTCTCCAGGATAGACAGGGCGGATAAATTTAATGTTAGCGCTGGCAGTGAGGGCTACCGGAGCATCCACCAGGGCAACGGCCAGGGAGTTGGCCTGGGCGAAGATGTGATGACCCCGGACAATGGTAGTCCTTTCAAAAATCATGTCCATGGTGGTGTCCAGGGCTGACACCCCCCGTTCCCCCAGTTCAAGTTCCCATAATTGCCCCACCAACTCCTGTTGGCTGAGGGATTTGACTTTGGCATACGCGTCGTGGGCAACCATCTTGAGGCGCTCCCTGAGCTCGGGAATGCCCAATTCCATGCGGTCAAGCCTAATGGTCTGAATGCTGACCCCGAAGTTTTTGGCCAAATCCTCATCGGTCAAAAAAGGGTTGCTGTCCAGAAAGCTCTGCAATTCCGATTGCCGTAGCCGTTTTTTGGGCCGCAATTCCATCCCCCCATTCAGAGGCTGCTAATTACAGCTACTATTACCTGCTCCTAAGTATACATCAGTCCACAATATTTGGCAATTAAAAAAGAACAGGAAGGATTAAATCCCCCCTATTCTTGGTTGACGACAACTTTATCCTTATAAAAACCGCAGCTGGGGCAGACGCGATGAGACAGCTTAAGTTCGTGACACTGAGGGCAATGAATTAGGTTGGGGCCGGTAAGTTTCCAATTGGCTCGTCTCTTGGCCTGCCGGGTTTTAGAGTGTTTGCGCTTGGGAACTGCCATTATTACACCTCCTGACTACTTACGAATGAGTTTTTCCAGTACTGCCAGACGCGGATCGACATGTTGGGGATTGCACTGACAACTCTCCTGATTCAAGTCGATACCGCAATGGGGGCAAAGCCCCAGGCAGTCGGGAAAACACAGGGGTTTTGCCGGAAGGCTCAGGAGGATGTCGTCCCGCAATACTTGGGCGACATCAATTTCTTCGCCGAAAAAAATGTGTATATCATCACCCTGGGGATGACGGCTAAATTGCTCTGCCACCTCCAGCTCAAGGGGGTAAGCCACGGGTTTTAGGCAACGGCTGCATTCCATGGCCACGGAACCCTGGAGTTTGCCCAGGAGGACAAAGAGATTGCCAGCATTGGTCATTTCATAGGTAAAGGAAAGGGGACGCCAAGAAATGTCGGGCAGTTCAGGAAGATCCAGTTCCTTTGCCTCGACAACCAGGGTATCTTGCTGTTGCGCAGACTTGACATCCCGGATGTCGTGAATATTGATTTTAAGAGCCATTGTAACACTCCCTGGCAAAAATGCCACTATTGATGTTATTACATGCCGGGGCTATTTGTCAAGCCTTTGCTGAAGAGGCAATGGCCTTGGTATCCCGAGCAATCATCAGTTCTTCATTGGTGGGTACTAACATTACCCGCACCCGGGAAGAATCTGTGCTGACATCCACCTCTTGCCCCCGGATATTGTTTTTCTCCTTGTCTATTTGAACCCCCAAGAAGCCTAGACCATCACAAATTGTTTCCCGGGTTATGGCTGAATTCTCGCCCAGACCAGCGGTAAAAACCAGCACATCCACTCCATTCATGGCGGCGGCATAGGCGCCGATGTACTTAAGCACCCGATAGCGGAAGGACTTGAGGGCCAGTTGCGCCCGCCTGTTACCAGCGTCTGCTGCCTGTTCCAAATCCCGAAAGTCGCTGCTGACCCCAGAAATCCCCAGGACGC
The DNA here is from genome assembly GCA_036758185.1 of Bacillota bacterium. Classification (GTDB taxonomy): domain Bacteria; phylum Bacillota; class Proteinivoracia; order UBA4975; family UBA4975; genus DAIOXA01. The sequence continues at coordinate 1,141 of DAIOXA010000075.1, read as the reverse complement.
CGGATTTTTTGTTCAGGAGATCATTGACTTGCGTATGGGTCATATCTAATTTTTTCATCAGAAAGAAAGGTAGCGCTGGGTCGATGTCACCAGAACGAGTGCCCATGAGCAGGCCTTCCAGTGGCGTAAAGCCCATGCTGGTGTCGATGGATTTGCCCTTTTCTACAGCGGTGATGCTGGCGCCGTTACCCAAGTGGCAGGTGATGATCTTGAGTTCTTCCAGGGGACGCCCACAGAGTTCTGCTGCCCGCTGGGCCACATACTGATGGGAAGTGCCGTGGAAGCCATAGCGGCGAACTTCATGGTTTTCGTACATCTCGTAGGGGAGGCCATAGATGAAGGCATGGGGGGGCATGGTCTGATGAAAGGCGGTATCAAAGACACCGGCCTGGACGACGTCGGGAAGAATCTCGGTGCAGGCCTCAATGCCCATGATATTGGGCGGGTTGTGTAGCGGCGCCAGGTCGATATTGCGCTTGAGGGCCGCCATTACATCGCCATCAATCTTTACCGATCCCGAGAAGGCCTCGCCGCCATGAACCACCCTGTGGCCGATGGCGTCGATATCCTGAAAATCCTTGATGACGCCATGCTGGGAATCCGTCAGGGTATCCAAGACGATGCGGATTGCCTGCTTGTGATTGCTGAGATCCTTTTCAATCTTAACTTTCTTGCCTGCTTTTCCTGTATGGATTAAGGCTGAGCCGTCGAGGCCAATCCTCTCAACTAAACCCTTGGCCAATACCGACTCGTCTTCCATATTAAAGAGTTGATACTTGAGGGATGAACTGCCGCAATTGATTACTAGTACTTTCACAACTTTACCTCCATTAGATAATAGTGATATAGTTATTGTTACTAATTTATCGTGGGAAGTCAACGATTTGGGAGTGATTTTCAATGCATAGAATATTGGGCATTGTCGCTGAGTATAATCCCTTTCATCGGGGGCACCTTCACCAGCTAAAATCTGCCCAGGCCGAGACTGATTGCCAGTACACCGTAATCGCCATGAGCGGCAACTTTGTTCAGCGAGGTGAGCCGGCCATCTTTGATAAATGGGTTCGAGCCGAGATGGCCCTGACTGCCGGCGCCGACCTTGTCCTGGAAATACCCACATACCATGTCCTGCAAAGCGCCC
>DAIOXA010000074.1:1611-7519 GCA_036758185.1 Bacillota bacterium | reverse complement strand
AATGGGTGCGCCGTCGCCTCAAAGACGGGTATTATTGGTCCCGCCTGAGTCCCGACCTCCTCAGCGGAGATGAAGTCCTACCTTATGTGGATGTGGACAGGCCGCCGCAATCGCCGGCGACGCTGATTCCCTTTCCCGTTGCCGTCGACAGCTTTAAAAAAATAGACCCCGCAGCCCCCAACTATCTGGAAGAGTTGGCCCGGGTAAAAATCCGTTGGTGCCGAAGAGAGGGCAGGGTCGGCCCCGCAGTTATTCGCCAGGTAATCAAGCAACTGGCCTATTACACTCAGACCCCTCGTCTTGCGGGATACTATCTATGGTTTGAACTCAATCCTCAGCTCAGTCCCCTTTGGCCCCTAACCCAAATGATCTTCCCTGCTCTGGACAAGTACAGGCTACCGGAACCCGCCCTCCCTGAGCCTCCCCAGGACCACCCTGGCGAAGCGTGGCAATCGAGCCGGGATGACTACGGGGTAACCCTGCGCTTTTCGGTCTTCCAGCAAAGGGAAGGCAGCCTTGTCCTGGCTGCAGCCTTACTGGGCGCCAAGACCTATTGGCTTGGCAATTATCTGCTGAGCCGCACTAGATACTCCTATATTCGCCAACAATTATTCTTTCTACTGGGGGAGAGAATGGAGCCTTGGCAAAGGGACTTGCCCCAACAGAACTCCTTTCGCGGGCGTGTCTACCGAAAGCCTAAATAGAGTAGGGTAACCATTCTCATGGCTACCCCTTCATCAAACCATACGCGCCCTATTAAGGCATACTGCTTACCAATGTGATTCGGTTTGAACTAAGTCGTTGCAAGCCTTTGTGCATACTCCAGATTACTGACTCGGTCAGGTGTGTAATACTCCCGACCGTTTTCTTTTGCTCGTTCCACTTTTCTGGTCTGGTGCTTCTTCTACTGGTTTTCCAGACTCAGGATTGGTTGTTACCTCAGTAACCTAACCGCTGTTAGTAATAACCAACGTGCTGTAGTTATCTACAGCGGCGCGACTGCCCGTCGCACATAGAAATGACCGAGCAAAAGCCCGGTTATTTGTCATCTAATGTCATAGCCCCGCCGTCGGAGTAGGGTATCGATGAATCTGCACACCTTCTCTTCCAACTCGGGCGGATAGACCACCCTGGCCTCCTGCTTTTCCGTCAACACGGTGAAAAAAGAGCTGTCGATGGCGCAGATTTCCACCGCCTTCCAGGGAATAAAGACGCTTCCGCCACCAAAGGGACCCAGGGGAAAGTTGGGTAGCCAGGAGATAACCGTCACTCCCTTGCCGGTAATTCCGTAGGTGGGAGGTAGCAAGGAGAGGAAAATGCGCAAAAGCAGGTATACTCCCAGGGCAACACTGGCGGCCAGCAGAGCGGGGCCAGCATTAAATAGTACAAGACCGGCCAGCAAGACAGCATAGGTCAGGACAAGTACCAGCTGCCCCAGGGAAGAAGTCTGGGCCAGGTAATATCGCCATGTCCTGCGGTCGGGGGTGAAGACATGCCCCCCGACGTTTCGCACCTGTCTTCCCAAGAATCCTGCATACATCCGTCGGGGCACAAGCACTGCGAAGGCAATGGCGACGAGGCAGCTCATCACTGCCAGGGCGGTAAGGACAAAAAAGTCCACGGAAGATCCTCCTCCCCAGAAAGATTTGATATAATAATAGAAAGTAGCATATGACCATTATACACCAAGTATACGCAAAGGGGTGAGAATATGCCTATTCCCTTATGGCTGGCTATGCTTCTCTTGTTTACCGGCTCTCTGCTCTTCTTTGGCCGGGTTTACCGCACAGCCCTGGCCTGGTTTGTCCGCGGCGGGCAGCACTCCTCTTGGGAAGCCCGGGCCGAGTTGGCCACTATAGCGGCTTCGACACCCTTTGCCTTAACTTTTGGGCTGATGGGTGTGGAGATTAGCCTCTTTCTGTGCCGCTTGGCCATAGGCTTAAACCTGCCCTTACTGCATTTACAGGAGTACTTGGATTTTTTCAGTGCCAACAAGTTCTACTTTGTCGCGGTTATTTCTCTCCTGCACCTGCTGAGAACTGTCCCTCAATCCATTGCCAGTTCCAAGGTATATGCCTATGACCTGGGGGAAAAACTGCGAAGGGAAACCTTGAGTTAGCTGAAGGGAGTTGCGGCATAATGCGCTTGGATAAATTCCTGGCCAAGTGCGGTCAGGGCACAAGAAGCGAGGCTAAGAAACTAATCTGGTCGGGGCAGGTGACGGTGGACGGAGAGGTCATCAAGGATCCCACCTTTAATATCGATGCCCAAGCAACCCAAGTTGCCGTGCAGGGTCACCGCCTGCACTATAAGGAGCACTACTATCTGATGCTCAATAAACCACCTGGAGTAATCTCTGCCACCCGGGATCGCCTGCACCCCACCGTCTTAGGCCTGTTGCCCTTGGAATACCAGCATCTGGATTTGTTCCCCGTCGGCCGCTTGGACAAGGATACCGAAGGACTCATGCTCCTCAGCGATGATGGAGTCCTGGCCCATCGCCTCTTGGCCCCTAAGGGGCAGGTTCCCAAGACGTACCGAGCCCGGGTACGGGGCGAGGTAAACGAGCAGGACATAGAGCGCTTTACCCAGGGCATTGAGCTTAAGAATTTTACTACCCTGCCTGCCCAACTCCGGGTGCTGGCGGCGGGGGAAGAATCTCATATTGAAGTGACCATCTATGAGGGTAAATTTCACCAGGTCAAGCGCATGTTCCACGCCGTGGGCAAGGAGGTCCTATACTTACAGCGGGTTGCCTTTGGCGGCCTTGTCTTGGACCCAAGTTTGCCCCTAGGCCAGGTCCGGGAGTTGACCGCAGCGGAGCTGGACCTACTTGGAGAATGGAGGTAAGCGATGAGCCATTATTATAGCCCCAATCCCCACCTGCCCCATGAAAAGACAGTTATTGAATACACTGTGGAAGGGAGAAGATTGCGCTTTGTCACCGATGCCGGAGTGTTTTCCCGGCAGAAGGTGGACTACGGCAGCAGCGTCCTCATCCGCACCCTCCCCCCTTTGACAGGAGAGGTGCTTGACCTGGGTTGCGGCTATGGTCCCATTGGCATCAGCCTGGCTGCCCTCAACCCCTTGGCCCAGGTGACAATGGTCGACATTAACCAACGGGCGGTGGCCCTGGCCCAGGAAAATATTAGCGCCAATAGCGTTGCCAATGCCCAGGCCCTGGTCAGCGAAGGCTTTGCTCTGGCGCCAGGACCCTTCGCCACAATTGTCAGCAATCCCCCTATCCGCGCCGGCAAGGATGTAATCTATCCCCTGTTCCGGGAGAGCCTGCAGCGGCTAGAAAAGGGCGGTTCGCTGTGGCTTGTCGTCCAGAAGAAGCAGGGGGCGCCTTCGGCCCAAGCCGAGCTGGAAAATATCTTCGGCAACTGCACGGTGGTGGAAAAGAGCGGAGGCTACTGGATCCTCAGGAGTACTGCCAAGGCAAACGGAATTCCCTTTGAAATGCGGCTTGATGTCCCTAATGCTGATACTTTGGCAGCGAATAACAAAGTGCATGGGATTCTGCGTAAGATGGAAGCGGAGGAATAAATTGTAACCGTTCCGCTAGTAGCCCCCAGAAACGAAAACACCCATGTGTAGCGCGTAGCCACACATGGGTGTTTCTAATTTGTCCGTTCACCTTAGCATAAGGTTGTTTTTTGATCTTACTCCTATTGCTCCAGCTTCATATCTCCCGGCTTAATCCAACCCAGCTTACGCAGGGCCTCGGAAAAGAGCAAGCTGAGGGTAGCGGGACCGATAAAATGCAGGAACAAGACGATGAGCAGGATTTTGTAGGAAAATCCCATATCGGTAAAGGTCATCAACTGTCCCACCAGACCGCTGGTACCCATCCCCGCTCCTGCAGGAATGTTGGTCATGCTAAAGACCACTGAAGATAGGGGTGCGAGGATAATACCGGCCAAGGTGGGTGGAATCAAGATACGGGGGTTTTTGACAATATTCCCGACTTGCAGCATGGAGGTGCCCAGGCCTTGGGAGATGAGGCCGGAAAAGCCGTTTTCCCGGAAGCTGGACACGGCAAAGCCAATCATCTGGGCAGAGCAGCCCACGGTGGCTGCACCAGCGGCGATGCCATCCAGCCCCAGCATAAAGGCGATGGCGGCGCTGGAAATAGGTGCCGTCAAGGCCAGCCCCATCAGGGTGGCTACCAGAATCCCCATGACAAAGGGCTGTTGCTCGGTGGCCCACATTATGGTGTCCCCTAGGGCCACCATGCCTGAATTGATGGCAGGTCCAATGAAGCTAGCCACAGCATAACCCACGCCAACGGTGACCAGTGGGGTGAGAATGATTTCCAGCTTTGTCTCGCCGGAAATGAGCTTGCCGAACTCCACCCCCAGCAAGGCGGCCACGTAGCTACCGGCCGGCCCACCCAACTGCGCGCCAGCGGCACCGGTAATTGCCGAAGCAAAGAGCACGAACTTGGGCGCCTTTAACCCGTAGGCAATGGCCACGCCAATAGCAGCCCCCATCAGCTTGGTATCCATAGCCAGCTGACCCATTTCTTCTAAAAACCCTATGCCCAGTTGTTTACCGGCAGTATTGATGATAAGTCCGATGATCAGTGAAGAAAATAGTCCCAGAGCCATATGGCTCATGGCAGTTACAAAATATGTGCGCAGGGAAAGATCGACCCCTTTTTTGCGCAAGAAATCCCGCACTACAATCACCTGCTTTATCGTTATCTTTACCATTCTAATCCATAGGCCTTGCCAAGGCAAGTATGGTGTTAGACAAAATATCCCTAAAAGCAAGGATATTCCCCAGGAAATCTTTTGTCATATTATGGCGATTGTCTACCATAAATAGAGGATAAACACTGTGTCATGACGAATTCTTTTCAATCTCTTAAATCGAGGAGGTAATGGCATGTCCCGCAACCGTATGCTGGTTCTCATGCTTGCGCTACTCATATTAGTCAGCGCGTGCAGTTCTAGAAGCCCTGGTCTGGGGGGCGTAAATGATGGGTGGGAAGGCAGTGACCCAGGAGCTCCCTCTCCCTCAGAAGATTACGGCTACAGTGCCCCTCGCCAGGTTATTTATGAGGTATCCCTGGATGTATCGGTTACTGACCTGGACAGCTCCATAGAGGCCCTCAGCCAAAAGGCGACAGCCTTGGGAGGCTATATTTCCAACTCCTACCGAAACAATAGCAGTGACCAGCCCAATGCCAGTATAAAATTCCGCATTCCCCAGGCAAGATATCAGGAATTTCTACAATTTGCCCGGGAGCAAGGAGAGCCGGGCCAGGAGTCGGTGAACAGCACCGATGTCACTGAAGAGTACTTGGACCTGGAGGCCCGCCTCGCCAACCGCCAAGTTCATGAAGAGAGGTTATTGGAGTTGTTGACCCAGACCGGCAGTGTCGAAGAACTGCTGTCGGTGGAAAGGGAGTTGGCCCGGGTCAGGGAAGACATCGAGGTTATTGAAGGTCGCCTACGCTACCTGGGGGATCGCGTTGCTTTGGCATCGGTGGAAATATATCTCCGTCAGCGGCCCGGTGAAACTGAAGTCCCTGGCCTAAAGCCTGTGGGGATTCGGGAGACCCTGCGTCGCTCGCTGCGCGCCCTCATTGGCAGCGCCACTCTCTTTCTGGACATCATCAGCTATACCTTCATAATCCTGGCTGCCCTCCTGCCCTTCGCCCTGCCCGCTGCCTTGGTGATTTGTCTCATCATCTGGTTGCGGCGCCGGAGCAAATCCAAGTCTCAGGATGCCTAACTGAAACACGGGGAGTCGGCTTACCAGCCGATTCCTTTTTATCTCGGCCAGCCTGTGTTAAGATTGATCTGTACATTATCGGGAGGTAGGCAGTATGGAATTACGAAAACTGATCACGTTAATCAAGGTTCTTCTCTACTCATCTATTGCCTTAGGTCTTGTC
>DAIOXA010000074.1:0-1601 GCA_036758185.1 Bacillota bacterium | reverse complement strand
TTTATCTTTTTGGTGCTGGGGGATAGTCAGCACCCCCATTACTTCTATGGCGCCCTGGTGGCCCTTCCCCTCTTCGGCCTCGCCATTTTTCTGCACTTCCGCAGGCGCAAGCTGAAACACCTGCTGTATATTCGCAACCAATGGGGCAAGGCCGTGACCCAGAAGCGCAATTTCGACACCATCGCCCTCTACCATCGCTTCAACCCTAGTCTGGGGACAATCGACGACAGCACCTGGCATGACCTCAATATGAATGAACTCTATTCCTGCATCGACCGGACGCTGACCAGTCCGGGGGAGGGGGTATTGTATCAACTGTTGCGCACTCCCTGCACAGCTGAAGGCGTCCAAGAGCTTAAATATAGGGACCAACTGATCTCGTTACTATTAGAGGATGCCCGGACCCGGGAAGCATTGCAGATTGCCCTGTCGTCCATGAGCAAGGACAGCACCCACACCCTTACCCACCTACTCTGGGATAGGCTGCCGGCCAAAAACCCCTGGGCCTTTATCTATTCCCTCTTAGCCCTTGCCGCCCTTGCCGTCCTCGCTGCGCCATTTATCCTGGGCCCCCCTGGCTTATCCCTGGTCATGGTGATGTTCTCGATTAACTCCATCGTCCACTACCAGGTCAGGAAGAAGTATTCCTTCCATATACCTTCAATAACCAGTCTCTCCGCTCTGTTCCGCGCAGCCCGCAGGTTGGTTGGGGCCAGGCTGCCGGACATGGAGGAGGAGCAACGCAAGCTCAAGACAGGTCTTGCCGCCACCAGAAAGCTACAGCGCAAAGTCCGCTATTTGTTCTTGGATACGGGAACGACGTCGGACATCCTAATCCTGATTCAGTACATCCAGATCCTTTTTCTTGTGGAAGTGCGGAGCTTCTATGGCGCCCTAGAGGAGATAAAGAGAACTATTGAGGTGCTCAGGGAAGTCTATTCTCGTGTCGGGTTCTTGGACGCCATGCAGGCAGCTGCTTCTTACCGAGTGGGGTTGGATTATACACAGCCGGAATTCACCGCTGTTAAATGTCTAAAGGCTGTTAACATCCGCCACCCCCTCCTGGACGAGGCAGTGCCCAACTCCATTGCAATCCAGGACCAGGGCATTCTCATCACTGGCTCCAACATGGCAGGCAAGTCTACATTCTTACGCACACTGGGGGTCAATGTCATCCTGGCCCAGTCCCTCTACATAAGTACGGCAGAGTCCTATACAGCCAGCTTTCTCTTTGTTGCCACATCTATTAACAAGGCGGACAATATCTCGCAACAAAAGAGTCTTTACTTTGCTGAGGCCGAGCGACTGCTAAACATCATTCGTCCCCACTCCGACGAGCCCACGCTGCTCCTCATCGACGAACTGCTGTCCGGCACCAATTATACCGAGAGATTGGCGGCTTCGGCGGCTATCCTCAACTATCTGACCAGTAGCAATACCCTGGTGGTAGTGGCGACCCACGATCTCGACTTGGCAGAAAACCTGGGTGAGACATACCTGTTCTACCATTTCTCCGACAAAGTGGATCGTAACAACTTGGATTTTGATTACACCCTAAAGCCAGGCATCGCCACCAGCCGCAACGCCATTAAGCTCTTGGA
>DAIOXA010000073.1:0-7532 GCA_036758185.1 Bacillota bacterium | reverse complement strand
TTTGAACTGGTTTGGCAAAGCCCCCATGTCTTCTCAATATATCGGTGGATACTAAAGGCTGACTCTCTGGAAAGAGCCAGCCTTTCAATTTATCACTGTGCTTGCATCATTGCCTTGATATGGGCGCCCAAGACTTTGTCGGAACGGCGTATGTGGGTGTTGAGCCAGCCCGCTAGAATCCGGTTGGTGATTACCACGATGTGAACCCCAGGGCCGTCCTGGGCGAAGCGCGCTTTCACCTCAGTCAAGTTGACAATGAATTCCTGGTGTTGCCGAAGATGGCCTTCGGCGCCGGGAAATTGGTACTTGCGCATATAGTTTTCCTCGGTACTAAAGTGCAGACAGGCATAGCTATCCAAAAAGGCCAGAACCTGCCCCACTGCATCTGCGCCACGGCCTAGATGACAGGCTTCGATGAGAAGGTTGATTTGCCGAAACAGTTCCTTGTGCTGGTCATCAATTTCGGGGATGCCCACCGCCAGATCTTCAGTCCATACTATAGTCATGATATCCCTCCTTAGGCCAGTAGCCCAGTCAACAAGTCATCAGCGGCCACCAAGAGGATACCCACCAGCGCCAGCACCGCCCCCTCAAATCCAGCCCGGGAGAGGGAACAGCTGCGACTAAAGAGGGCTTCAGTCAAACGGGCGCCTATCAGGCCGACAACAAAGCCTGCCTTAGGTAAGTAAGAATTGCCGATTAGAGCAGAAAGGACTGCGAAGACCAAGATAGTTACGCCTCCAGCTAAGAGAGAAAGTAAAAATCCCTTATGGGAACAACGGGAAAATTCCTTGAACACTCCTAAACCTCCCCATTTTATTAGCATAATGTGATTCCACTGCAGCTGGTGGAAGAGCTGCAATCTATGGGCCAATTTCTGCGGACTTACCTGCTGCATGGGACGGATATATTGCCAGATAGATGTACATGCAGTGGAACCATATTAAATATAGCACATAAATTTCCTTCTGCCCTTTTGTCGCCAATTTCTAATCTAATTGTAACAATATTACGAAGCCAAGGCTGTAGCAGCCTTAGCTTCGTAATATTGTTTGGGGACAGACCTTAGCTAGTTGACGTAGCTTATACGACAAGGTCTGTCCCCAACTGCTTCGAAGCTACTTACTAGGCTTAGGCAAGTAGGGAATGAGGTCCCGGGCCAAGTTCTGCAGGGGCATGGTTTGCAGCCACACCCTACCCGGTCCCCGCAGAGTGGTAAGGAATAGGCCCTCTCCCCCGAAGAAAATGTTTTTAAAACCCTTGACCGACTCAATATCCATTTGCACCGTGTCCTGCAAGGCCGCGACACTGCCGGTATCAACCCGCAGAATTTCCCCCGGCGTTAAATCCTTAGTAACACATTCCCCATCGACCTCCAAGAAGGCCATGCCGGTACCGCTGAGCCTCTGCATGATGAAACCTTCTCCACCAAAAAATCCTACCCCCAGGCGACGCTGAAAGGCCAGTTCCAGTCTAACTCCCTCCTGGGCACATAGAAATGCCCGCTTTTGGCAGATCACCGCTTCCTTACAGATATCCACCGGAATGATGTACCCGGGGACACTGTGGCCAAAGGCGACGGTGGCCCTTTGGGCAGGGGTATGGTACCAGACAAAGAACATGCTCTCTCCCATCAGAGAACGCTTGAGACCGCCTAAGAGCCCGCCGCTCATGGAAGTCTCCATGGCCATATTGCCATCCATCCACGTCAGGGAACCTGGCTGGGCAAAGATCCTTTCCCCCGCCTGCAAGATCAGCTCCAACACCGGCATCACCGAGCCAATTACTTGGTATTCCATGTAAAACCCTCCCAATTTAACAATATTTTCTGCCCTGACTCAGCTTTCGTCAAATAGTAGCGCAGCCTGGGCCAACTCTTGCTGGGAGTTAATATTAAAGAAGCTAATACCCTGGGGGTCGGTTGCTGCAATTTTTGCCTCTTCCACCACCCCAGGCGCCAGGCGATCTAGCAGATTAGCCAAGTGATAGCGTCTTTCGGCCAGCATAGCCTCAATTACTTGGATTGCCCTCCGGGGATATAGTCCCGGCAAGGGCTGGAGGCGTTGCCACCGAGCAACCGCCCCACCACAATTTTTGCTAACCCACAACATCGCCACCACTTCCCGCCGGATAAAGGGCATATCACAACCGCAAAACAGGACCCAAGGGCTGGAACTGGCTAATAGTCCAGCATATAGACCCAAGAGGGAGCAGGACTCATGGCCGGGAGGGTCGGGGACATATTGGGCATGTACCCAGGGGCGGGCTTGTCCCGCCACCAGGATGTTCTTCCCTCCCCAGGTATCGGCGTTATCCAGGGAATGTTCCAGCAGGGTCTTGCCGCCAAGGCGAATGCCCGCCTTATCCCTACCCATGCGCCGAGAACTTCCCCCCGCCAAGATTACTATGTCAAATTCCATGGAATCACCGCCTTTGCCGCAGGCTCTCTCTACTCCTGGGGGATCACAATCGCAGCTACAATATAGACAATAACGCCGCTGAAGGCAGTAAACAAAGTCAACAAAAAATAGCCCAACCGGACCAGAGTGGGGTCCAGGTCAAAGTAATCAGCCAGACCTGCACACACTCCGGCCAACATGACATTGCTCCGGGAGCGATATAAGCGTTTTTGAGCCATAGCACATCCTCCTCTAGTGTTTACCCACGGGTGAAAACCACCACGCCCAAAATGATCAGGGCAATGGGCCACAGTGATGTCCTGATTAGCGGCAAGTATCGGGCAAAGAATTGTATTTGGGGAAGCAGGTTAATCATCAAGAGCACTACCCCCAGAGCAATAAGGGCGAAGGCCAAGGTTCCCTTGCCGCCTCCCCTTTCCTCGCCATGGTGATGCCCATTCGGGCCTGTCTTCCATGGCCCGAATGGGCATCACCATTGCAGCCAAGGCATATGCCACTGCACCCAAGTAGAATTGGGAGATGGTCAGGGCAACGGCAGCCAAGCGGATAACCAGGACATCTACGTCAAAGTACTGGGCAAGGCCGCTGCACACTCCCGCCACCATCTTATCCTTTTCCGAACGGTATAGGCGTCTCATTCCCATGCCCTCCCCAATTGCTCTTGAATTTCAATCTTGGCATCCCTGATTAGGGACTGGGTGCCAACTATAACCACGGCGCCATCCTCGCCGGCAGACTCAACAGCCCGGGCCAGGGCAGACCGCATATTTTCCACCCCTTGGCTGTGGGGATTGAACTTTTGGGCTTCAGTTACAACCTCATCAGCTCTAGGGAATATTAGGTGCTTGTTGCTGGCCTGGGTGAGGAGGACAGAGCTGGCCAGAGGCGCCAATGTCTCAATCACTCCTTGCCAATCCTTATCTCTAGGCACCCCAATTATTATATGCAAGGGTTTGCCGATATACTGCAGCAGCTCCCTTAAGTACTCTGCCGACTGGGCGTTGATGGCCCCGTCCAGGATGATGGTAGGTGTTCCCGGCAGCAGCTCGCAGCGTCCCGGCCAACGCACGGTGCTTAGACCCGCCTGGAAGATCTCGTCGCCTCCATCGGGCAAAATTTCCTCGGCCAGGGCCAGGGCGACCCCAGCGTTATAGGACTGAAAACTCCCGGGCAGAGGCGCCCGAAATACACTATCCCGGCGCCGCGACTTATAGCGAAATGTGCTGCCGGCGAGGCCGGTCTCCAGTACTTCCACCGTAAAGTCTTCGTCGGCCAGTTTCAGGGGTACCCCGAAGCGCCGACACAGAGACTTGAGCAAGTTGGTGACCTCCCGAGTCTGACGGTAACTGACGCAAAGTTGCAGACCAGACTTGATGACGGCCATTTTATTGGCGGCGATGTCCAGTAAGGTAGGACCCAAGTTCTCTGGATGTTCCAACATTATGGGGGTGAGAACCGACCAGCGGTTGGCCATGACATTGACATCATCGGCCAAGGCGCCCCGCCCGCATTCCAGAACATGAAAATCTGTCCCCTGCTCCCGGTACCAGAGGAGGGCTACAGCCAATACCGTGCCCACTGGACCCATATAGTGATCAGCGGGCATGGCGCCGGTAAGCCCTTCGACATAGGGGCGAACAAATTCTATAAGGCGGATCAGCTCTGGTTCAGGAATCTTTTCTCCGTTTACGCGGATTCTTTCACAGAAGTCCACCAGATGGGGGCCGGTAAACAGGCCGGTGCGGAAGCCTGCCGTCTGCATCATCCGGGCGAGGAAGACGCTGGTAGACCCCTTTCCCTTGCTGCCGGTAACCAACACCGAGGGAGGAGTGCTCAAACTCAACCCCAATTTCTCCAGGAGCCTGCGGCAGTACTGAGGATGCCGCTTGTGGACGTCCAATAAGTTAGGGGCTATGTGGGGTTGAGCCCTGACATATGATTGATAGATAAACTTAATTTGCTGGTATGCGTCCAAAAGACCCACCCCTTGAAATGTAAGTCAGAAGTCGGAAACCTGAAGTCCGAGGTCAGAGGATCTGCCACAAACTTCTGATGTCTGCCAATATCTTTGACCTTTATCATAAAACAAAAGGGCTGGTAATACCAGCCCTTTGGCGAGAATTTAAACCTGCGGCTCGATTAGACCGAAGTTGCCATCCTTGCGCCGGTAAACGACATTGGCTTGATTGGACTCGGCGTTGGTAAACATGAAAAAGTCGTGTCCCAGCAGGTTCATCTGCAGCACTGCCTCATCGGGAAGCATGGGCTTGAGGGCAAAGCGCTTGGTTTTGACAATCCTCGGTTCATCGTCATCCCAACTTCTGCCTTCCTCACCGGCGACAACGCCGGTTTGCCTCGCCTTGCGATTAATCCGGGTCTTGTATTTGCGGATTTGGCGTTCCAGCTTCTCCACCACCATGTCAATGGAGGCGTACATATCCGGAGATTCTTCTTCTGCCCTAATCAGCATCCCGCCATTGAGCAACAGCATGGCCTCCACCACGTGGGATTCCTTTACTACGCTAAGACTGACTTGAGCCTCGGTGTTGGCGTCAAAGTACTTGGCGATTTTCCCGATCTTCTTTTCCACATGGACCTTAAGGGCGTCGGTCACATCGATATTCTTCCCCCGGGTATTTATCCGCATAATCCCAACTCCTTTCAGTGCTGTACTATATTTATTCCCCAAATAAGAAGGAAATCCTGCCAAATAAAAACAAAAATCCCGCCGAAGCGGGATTGATAGTCTACAGTTTTACAACATTAGCTGCTTGCAAGCCTCTGCCACTGTCTACCACGTCGAACTCTACAGTGTCACCTTCGTCAAGGGTTTTGAAACCATCACCTTGAATGGCGCTGTAATGTACGAATACATCGTCGCCGTCTTCACGCTGAATGAAACCATAACCCTTTTTCTGATTGAACCACTTGACTTTTCCTTGCACTAAAAAATACCTCCAAAAATTATGATGTAGCTTGTAAAGCTCGGATACATCCTACCACAAAGGAAAGGACAATGTCAATTTCTATAAAAAACAGTCGAGGTTCGTCCGACAGCTGACCTGGTCTTTGCCCCCACACTCGCCTGCTGGAGGGTTCGCGCTAACTACTACCTCTCTCGGTTTTCCCGGCAGGACTTACTCCTAAGCCGCACCATGCTCAGTAGCTTGAATATAGCTACCTTACGTGGGTCGTTTCGCCTGCGGCTGGCATCGACTTTCAACCACAGACCTGTCAGACACATACATAGGGTAACGTATTTCTCCTAAATTTGCAAAAGCATGGGGACAGTCCTCAGCCAGGAAATGTTACCCTAAAGAGAGGCCTGTCCCCACGCAAAGAACTCCGCCCAGCAAACATTACCCCAAAAAGAGGCCTGTCCCCCAAGCTAGGCAGCCAGGACGAAAACCAGCACTCGCCTGGCGCCGGCTGCCAGTAGCGCCCCTGCGCAGGCGTCTGCGGTGGCCCCGGTGGTGTAGACATCGTCCACCAGCCAGATTGCACCTTCCAGACTATTTTTTGGCGCATAGATATAGTCCTCCAGACCCTGGAGGCGCTGGCGCCGGGTCAACAAGACCTGGGGCGCACGCCCCGGACGCCTTGCCAAAGCCTTCACCAATGGCGCCCCGGTACTACGGGCCAGTTCTGCGGCCACTAACTCCACGGCATCAAAGTAGCGCCAATGCTTCCTCGCCGCTGGCGCCGGCGCCACCGCCTGGGGAAGAGAAAAGCCCGCGGCCTTGGCTAATCGGGCCAACTCCCTGGCCAGTTCCATTGCTACAGTACGATCCCGAGCAAACTTGGCGCTCTGAACCACCTTGCGCCAAGGTCCGAGGTAATGAGCCACAGAAAGCACCCGGCTGTACCTATGGGCCAAGGGGGCGCAGCTCTTGCCCTTACAGATTCGCCCACAGCGAATACAGGCCGATACTCCGGTAAATTCTACCTGGCTCAGGCAGCGGGTACAGAGACCATATTTCTCGCGATAATCCTTGCGGCAGTGTAGGCAGAGGGGTGGAAAGAGGATATCCAAAAAACCCACAACAATCACCATTTGCTTGAATTAATACGCTAGTTCTACACCCTCTGCCGTCAATCCTGCTTCGCTGCCGGGAATTTTCAAAACATCCAGGTACTGGGAGATCAGCACAAACTCATAACCCATTGCCCTGGCCGCATCGATGAAGTCCGGAAGCACCTGCAGGGTGGCCTCAGGTCTGTCGTGAAAGAGAACGATGCTGCCGGGTTTTAGTCCCGTGAGAGCTAGTTCCAACACTATTTCTGGGTCCTTATATTGCCAGTCCCGGGGATCAACATTCCACAGCAGCACATCATAGCCCAAGTCGGCAGAGACCCTGCGCACCGTACCATCCATCTTTCCGTAGGGAGGCCGAATGTACGGTTGATACTCCGCCCCCATGGCAGCAAAGGCAACAGCGCTGGCCTCTATTTGCCATACTAACTTTTCTTCACTTATTTTCGTAAAGTCTGGATGAGACCAGGAATGATTGGCTATATCGCAACCTGCATCCGAAATCTGCCGGACC
Organism: Bacillota bacterium; assembly: GCA_036758185.1. Lineage (GTDB taxonomy): Bacteria > Bacillota > Proteinivoracia > UBA4975 > UBA4975 > DAIOXA01. Next base: position 565 of record DAIOXA010000073.1, on the reverse strand, counting down.
AGTTCGGGCTGATTCAGGGCGCTGCTCCCCAGGAGAAAAAAGGTGGCCGGCACATCCTTTTCCTCTAGAATAGCAAGGATTTTCCTGGTCGCCGTTTTCTTGGGTCCATCGTCAAAGGTCAGGGCAACGACCTTTTCCTGGGTGGGCAGCCGCCGGTATACTTTCGCCAATTCCTCTTCGGTTACTCTGTCTTCGCCTTGCTGTTCATTGCCATCCCCTTGGAGAACTTGCTGTCCTTCTTCCCCTTGAGGGACTGTGTCAGAGTTAGTAGCAAGGGACACCACGCTTTCCTGGCGCCGGGGCAAGGGATTTTCAGGTTTCTCCATTGCTGCCATGCCCCGAGGTAATAATAAAAAGGCCGCCAGGGCCAGATTAGCCAGGACAAAGCCCAAATTGATTAGCATGTTCCTGCGCAAATTACCACCCCCTTTTCCATACAATGTATGTGTCAAGGGGGGGAGGTATGATAAATTATTCTTCTGCCAGTACTGCCCGGATCAGGTCTAGTTTACTTCGCCATTTTGTATCGGCGGGGCTAGCCAGCGTTCCCTTTCCTTCCAGTTCC
>DAIOXA010000072.1:0-7542 GCA_036758185.1 Bacillota bacterium | reverse complement strand
CGCTAATTCTGGATGAGGCTACAATCCAAAGGGCTGCTAACTTGCCGGAATTACCCCTGGCTCGCAAGGCGAGATGGATTAAAGAGTACAACTTGCCCAGCGCTGATGCCGATATCCTCATCCGGAACCGTACGCTGGCTAGTTGGTTTGACAGGATGTTGGCAGCGGGAGCGGAGCCCCATCTTGCTGCCAACTGGCTGTTGGGCGAAGTGTCGCGCCTGCTCAAGGAGGCGAAGCAAGATGATCCCCCCTTCTCTCCTGCAGACTTGGTCCGTTTAATCGAACTCAATCAACGGGGGGGCATCAGCGAGGCCAGCGCCAAAGATGTGCTGGCAAGGATGTTCGAAAGTGGTAGGACCCCAGAAGAGATTGTCCAAAGGCTGGATCTAGGCCAGATCAGTGCCAAGGATGAACTGGAGGAGTTGGTAAGACAAGTGGTGGCATCAAATCCCGACGCTGTCCAGGACTTTCAATCAGGTAAGGAGAGGGCCTTGAAATTCTTGTTGGGCCAAGGGATGAAATTGAGCCTAGGCAAGGCAAATCCCCATATCCTTAGGGAAATGATGGTAAAAGCCCTCAACAATGCCGGCAACCATTAGCTTCTTAAGCAGAAATGTAAATTTCTTCACTGGCAGGAATAACCCTTCCTCTTGGCGAAATATACAGCTAGAAAACAGGAAGGGGGAGTTGCAACTGAATAATAAGATTGAAGAACTCACCCTACTCCTGTTGTACATGACAGCGTGGGATGAGGATGCGCCACCCCTTGGCGTTCATAAGCGAAGCTGGAAGGAACACAGCTTTACAGTCCTGAAACAGTTGGAAGAGGATGGCCTCATCGTCGATAGCAATAAATCCAAGTCCGTCTTCCTCACCAGCCAGGGCGCGGTTCGAGCCCAAAATCTCCTCAAGAAATACTTGGGGGACTCAGCAAATTTGTTGCCCAAAACAGTCAGCGGGACATAGGTCCCGCTTTATTGTTACCTATAATGGGCACGGTGGCAGAAGGACAGAAAATTCGAAGATAAGAAAACCCACAGCTAATCACTGTGGGTTAATCATGGGTCGACACGGATCCAAATATCCTTAACCCGGAGCAGCATCTCTGGGTCTGCAACATAGCTTTCTACATAGCCACAGTTGGTGCAGACGTAGTTGTCCAGGGGAATGCTCCGGAGAAAGCTCAGGGGTATCATGCTGGAATTGCCAGTTTTGTAGCGCATGTTTGCACTGGAGTATACTTCCTGGGCTTGACATCGTGGACACACTCCATCCTTCAAGGCGCATTCCTCCTCTACAAGTAAATTCTACAGAATGAGCAATAATCCTGCTACCTGCGATGGATTAGAATCTCATTATCCTCTACTATAACGGTAGCTTGCCCATCATCGGTAATAGATAGATCATAATAGGGGTAAGTAAAACTATAAGGAAGGTATTCCTCAATATTGCCGCTGGCGTCTAACCGCACCAGGACATACTGTTTCTCCCATATGGGCAGGTACCAGAAGATATCCTGCCCCTGGCCCCAGGCGGCGAATTCTCCTGGGATGGGGATTTTAGATAAACCTTCCGAGTACTTGTAGATCCAGCTCTGACCAGATCGGTCTGTAATAATAGAGAGGTTCCCGTTGGGCGACCAACCGGTAAAGGCCATTATTTCTTGGTCAAGGGTTAGTTCCTGGGGAGGGAGTTGGGGCCTGTGGATTAGAAGGCTCTTATGGTCTACGGTAATCCAGGCATAATCGTGGTTAACTGCACTGTACATATGACCTTCAATTTTCTCGACAATCCGCCAGTCCGAGGCAGATAGGTGAAGTAAGCGCATTTTGTCGCCGTTTTCCACCTGGACCATGAGACTCTTATCGGCCCAATTGAATCCAATTACATTGTGTTCACCGGGGAGGGCAAAGGTAGTATCATTGCGCACAGAATATATGTGCAACCTGCCTTGGCCGCCGGGGGAAACAATGATGTAGATTAGGTATCTTCCATCGGGGGACCACTGAAATACCTGCACATCGCCCAAGGACTTACGGCTGTTGTCAGAAAAATTGACAACGACAAGATTTGAGAACAAGTTTTCCTCCATGGGCGGCTGATTTATCCACAGGCGTTGTGCCAGTCGACTGCCATCTGGAGAAATGCTGGCCATATCAGCAGAGGCCCCCGGGGTGCGGAATTCTTCAATAGTGGTCGCGGTTTTGGAATCCAGGGCAGCGTATACAGCATCGAAATCCACAAAGTTAGCATCCAGTTCTTGGAGATCGTGAAAAACAGATCTAGCGGCATCCCAATTTTGCAGCCCGAACAACGTACGCCCATACTGGTAAGCAACCTCTGGCTCACTCATTGCCAACTGGTAATACTGGTATCCCGAAATCCCCTTATGGAGAGCCTGCTTTAGCCCTTGAATGGCAAACTCGACCACCGTGCCACGGGGTACCCCTCGAATATACTTTGTCAAGTCGGCGTCTTGGTCTCTGGTAGCCAATTGGGTTACCAGGGTCCACTTGACGTTGAGGTAGTCTTCGTTCAGGGGGTCGCCCATAGTCCGCTCTCGTTCTAGTAGGTATTCCAGGGCAGTCTGGGGACCGCTCCGACTCCCCAGCAGGCTCGCTTTGCTGGCCAGGGCTATGATATTATTGGGGTATAGATTCAGGGCAGCATCCAAGGCCGGTTCTGCCAAGTCAGCCGGAGCGTCCAGCGCCTTATCCAGCAAAATGTTAAAGGCCTTGCGGTTGAGCAACCAGTTGTTTTCTGTCAGGGATAAAGCGGTGTTGATGGCATCCAGACTCAATGGAAGGTCCGAGCGCTGAGCAATATTAATGCTAACTTCTATCACTGCCTGGTTGAGCATTTCGTCGTGGGCGCGGTCTGTCAGCACCTTGTTAGCCAGCTCCAGTGCTGCATCGCCATGACCTTGGGTAACCAAGTGCTCCGCCACGTCCATAAAGATCATGGCCAGGTCCATGTCCTCCAACTGGCTAGCGTCGGCCAGGGAGATTACTGTGCTGGCTGCCTCACTACCCTTACCAAGAAACAGCTGGCTCAGAGCCAAGTTATACCTGGGTTCCGTCCAGTCCGGCTTGCCCTCCACTAGGCGGGAGAGGATTTGCTCTGCCTGAGCATAGCTTCCGCCCTGGATAAGGTAGTTAGCCAGTTGCAGTTGTAGCCAAGGAAAAGAAATAATTAACAGCATCAAAGCCAGGACCACGGCAACTATGCCGCAAATAGTCAGGATCTGACGTTTTTTTATAGAGGGTAGGAGATCAGACATTGGCGCACCCCCAAATAGTTTGTTACATCCCGTCAATTATATCTTCCCGATCAAAGGGATACTTTTCATTGCAAAAATGGCATACCGTTTCGTAGCTGTCGGTACTGGCCGCCAATTCTGCCAACTCAGCCTTGCCCAGGCTGACCAGGGCCAGAGCCCTTTCTCTTTGGAACACTTATATTTGTAGCTGACTGGAATTGGCTCAAAGAGTTGGGGTTCTAACCCCTCCAGCAACCACCTTACCACAACTTCAGGCTCTTGCATATCAGTGTGGAGCTGGGTGATACTACTTACCTGGGCCACCTTGGCTTCGACCTTTTCCAGATGACCTTCGGGACATACGGGCATCATCTGGAGGAGAAATCCGCGAAACCGCCACCTGAGCCTCGGGGGTGATGACAACTCCCAAGGCCTTGGCCGAAGGGATCTGTTCCGAATGGGTCAGATAGTAGGTGAGGTCCCCAGCTATTTCCCCGGAAATGAGGTCGATGCTACTGCTCCAAGGTTCCTTAAGGCCCAGATCTTTGATGACATACAGCGACCTTTTGCCCACCGCTCCGGCCACGTCCAACTTTCCTGCAACATTTCACCCTTCCTCATCCGATTAATTCATTGTATCACATCAGAGGGCGCAAAATTTGTTGAATATTGAGTGGTAGATACAGGAAAAGTATAATAAAATGGACAAGGAGGGTTTTACGTGGCTGAAAAGACTTTCACTGTCGGCGGTCTCAAAATAACTCGGCACTGTACTCAGGAAGAGATGGACCAATTCGTTGACAAACTGCCCCTGGCTCAAAAACAAGATGTCAAGGATGTTCTCAAGGAGCTCCTCGGCGCCGGCCTGATATCAATAGCCAAAGAATGAAAAAAACCGGTTATACCGGCAGAAGGGGAATGAATAGGTGCTTTTGGTTGTTAACACTCTTCTGCGGTAAATTCTAGAATCCCTGTTAATTTACCACATTGACACTAAATTGTAACACAATAGCTACCCAACAAAGGGTGAGTAATATGTCAATACGTCCTGTGGAACCTGGACAACTGGTCAAGCTAAACATTGAAAGCGTCACCCATCAGGGTGAAGGTATGGCAAAAGTTGACAGCTACATAGTCTTTGTGCCCTACGCCGCCCCCGGAGATACAGTGATGGCTCAAGTTGTCAGTGCCAAAAAGGATTATGCCCGAGCAGTCATCAAAGAAATATTGGTCCCCGGCCAGCGGGTAGAACCAAAATGCCAGTGGTATCAGGAGTGCGGCGGCTGTAACCTGCAGCACCTTGGCTACCAAGACCAGCTGAAGATAAAGACAGAAACTGTAAGGACAACATTACAGAGAATCGGGGGCATAGACTCACGTCTAGTCCAGCCCACCCAGCCGACTTTAGCTTGGAACTACCGCAACAAGCTGCAGACCCCTGTGGGCTTACACGGGGGAAAGCTTGCCGCCGGTATGTACAAGCCCCGCAGCCATGACTTGGTGCCCGTCACCGATTGCATCATCCAACACCTACCCAATAACCAGCTTGCCCAGAAGATAGCCGCCAGCGCTGGGGAGGCAGGTATTACCCCTTGGGATGAAAAAACCCATAGCGGAGTCCTGCGCCATGTGGTGATCAGGCATTCTGAACTGACAGGGCAGACCCTGGTTACCCTGGTGGTCAGCGATCTGGACTTCCCCCAGCGGGAGAGATTCTTTACGGGACTAAGGGGAGAATTGCCTGATTTGCACACACTAGTGCTCAATGAAAATCCCCGCCCCACCAATGTAATTCTGGGAGACAGGGAGGAGGTCATCTGGGGCCCGGGCTATATCATCGATGAGATCGGGGACTTGAAATTCAAGATCTCCGCCCGTTCCTTTTGGCAGGTCAACCCCCATGGGGCCAAGAAGATATACGCCAAGGTCAAGGAGTACGCCCAATTGACGGGCAAGGAGACAGTGTTGGACATCTACTGCGGTACCGGCAGCATCGGCCTATCCCTGGCAGACCAGGCACAAATGGTCATCGGCATTGAGAGCAATATCAGCGCCGTCAAAGATGCGAGGGACAATGCCCGTCTCAACGACATAGCAAATGCCCAGTTTCATGCCGGTAGAGCAGAGGATGTGCTGCCGGAGATGGCCAGTGACCTAAGGGCTGATGTTGTCATCCTGGACCCACCCCGCAAGGGCTGTGATGCCGCGCTGCTGGAGGCTGTAATCAAGGTCAATCCAGAGAGGATAGTCTATGTAAGCTGTAATCCCGCCACTCTGGCCCGGGACCTGAAGCTACTGGAAGAACGCGGATACATGGTCCAGCAAGTCCAGCCAGTGGACATGTTCCCCCACACCAATCACGTTGAGACGGTAGTATTGATAACAAGGGTAAAAGATTGAGAGAGCTGAAAACCCTTATATATCAAGGCTTTTAGCACATATGGGTGTGAAACCCATTGTGTGAAAAACATGATTTTTTTGGTTCGAGGAAACAAGTCCACAAGGGTGGTTTTTGATAATCAAGTGGTCAGGTTAGATGTCATAGCTTGGCGAGTGGTCGGGTTAGATGTCAGCGCCCGCGAGTGGTCAGGTTAGATGTTTTTTCGGCTTTTGTCGAGGTTGTGTGGTCAGGTTGGATGTAAAGAAGCGCGGGATAAGTGAGGAGAGAAAAACAGTGAGGGAAAAAAGGAAATTATCTGATTTTAGATATCTACTTTATGCTTTTTTATTGCTATTGCCGATCATGTTTGTACTTTCATTTTATAGTGCTGATACATACTCTATCATAAAAAATACTACAAGTCATTTGGGGGCACAGAGCACACCTAACGCCTGGCTTATGAATGCCGCTTTTGTGATTGTCGGCATTGCTTGCGTATTGGAAGCTTGGCTGCATCTGGGTAGATTTTGGTTTCATAAAATCTTATTAAGCATTTTCGGGTTGAGCCTTGCATTCACCGGAATATTTCATCATGCACCAATTATTGAGGATGTTATTTTTAATTCCCTGGAAGATAGACTTCATTCGATTTTTGCAACAATTGTCGGTTTTTCGTTCACTATTTATGCAATCTCATCAGCTTTTATTGAAAAAGCAGTAAAGCATCGAATAATAGATATAGCTGTTGGGTTTACAGCAACAATTCTTTCTCTGCTAATGATTTACCTGCCAGATTACTCTGGCATATGGCAGAGGGCAATCTTTATTATTACATTTATCTGGTTGATTTTAATGCTTGAAAGAATAGGGGCTTTCAATAAAACAGTGTGAGGATTAGCTATAAATCTAAACATAAGTAAAACAAGGCGCCCTACGTTAAACTGCGTAAAGTGTCTTGTTATTTTTTTGGGTTATTCATTTACATCCACCGTCAAGCCGGACTTGAACTCTACAGTGAATTTATCCTCGTATATGTTCTCCTTTTCAATCAGCCGCCGGACAAGCTGCTCATCGTATTCGGTGAGGGCGGAGGTTTGATTCTTTAGGAATTGATATAAAGGAAGCCGTGAATAAGAACCATTAAATAGCGTTCTTGCATTCCGAGCAAGCTTTTTGTTTGCACTTATATACTATTCTTTCATTCTGGTTTTGTCTTTTGTGCGCAAATAATTTGGACGCTTCGAGTCTATCGTCGAACCATCAATAAGCGTTCTTGTAAAATCATGAAAATTGAACGGAGCCCACGGAGCCATATAAGGAACGCCAAAACTGTTAAGGGAAACAAGCTCTGCCAAAATGAAAGTCATAAATATCGTAAATCCGAAAAAACCCATCGTGCCGGTGAACAGAAGGAGCATAAGTTTTAGGATTCTAAAGGGGTTTACTAGAGTGTAATCCGGGATGGCAAAGGACGCAAGCAGCGATGTCGCTACAATAATAAGCAGCAGAGGGCTGAAAATGCCGGCCGATATTGCGGCTTGCCCAATGACGATTGCTCCCACGATGCCGATTGCGGAGCCGATTTGCTTAGGGACTCTCAACAGTGCCTCCCGGAGCAGTTCCATAATAAACTCAAGGGATAATGCCCCTATCAGCGCAGTGAACGGCACGTTTGAACGCATTTCAGATAAAGAAATGGCATATTTTACAGGCAGAACATCCGTATGAAACGATGTCAGGGCGACAAATAAACTTGAACCGGTCAGCGCGATGATGATCGCGGTATACCGCAGGATTCTTGTAAACAGACCAAAGAACTTATTGTCAAACCTGTCGTCGCACGAATAGAAAAACTCGCTGAAGGTTTTAGGAGCAAGCAGGGCAATCCCGCTGCCATCCACCA
>DAIOXA010000071.1:2911-7546 GCA_036758185.1 Bacillota bacterium | reverse complement strand
CCTACAATGACGATGCCGACTAGTAAGAACAAGCGATTACCACCACCATCACCCCTTCTACCCACATTTATAGAATGCTAAATATACAGTGTGGCAGACATGTCCTTCAGCCAGGCCCGCTGCTGACGATATTGGGGACACGCCCCTTCTACTACCCGCCAAAAGCGCGGGGAGTGATTCATCTCTGCCATGTGGGCCAATTCGTGGATGATTACATAGTCCACCACCTCTAATGGCGCCAGCAGCAAGCGCCAGTTAAGGTTGACATTGCCGCGACTGGAACAGCTGCCCAACAGGCTAGCCTGGCTCTTGACAGAAACCCTGTTTACGCGATGCCTAAAGTGCAGGCCATTGAGCTTGTCCACCCAGGGAGGAAGACACTTCTTAGCCCTTTCCAGGTAAAGCTGGTTCAGGCAGGTTCGTACGCTTTCCCTATTTTGCTCATGGGGATTTAAGAACAAATCAATCTTGGCCTCATGCCACTGAGCATATGCCCTACCGTCGCAGGGGTGCAAGTACAGCACCACTTCCTCCCCTAAATACGGCAGCCTTTGACCGCTGGCGTATTCCCTGAGAGGACAGCGCCGGGAAATCGCCGCAATCTTAGCAGCCAACGCCTTCTCCTGCTGGGCCATAACCTTGGCGACATCCGAAACGGTGTAGCCCAGCGGCGCCCGGACTATCAGACCCTCTTGCGGATGAACCTGAATGTAGATTTTCTTGAGCCGGCTGCTAAACCTAAGCTTCCACGGCGCCATCCGGCCCCCTATGCAAATTGAGTTCACGTTATTCCACCTCATTTTATTATTCGCCAAACAAAACAAACACCCCTTCTTTCATGGAAATGCGGTTGAGAAAAGCGAGGCTTTAGCCCTCGCTCCCTAGTTTCCCTCGCCAATTAGGGTTGACCAACCCATGGAATCAACTACAGCTCAGTAACCATGCAATCCCTCCATGGTCATTGTCACTCCCAAGGCAAAGAGGGCGTCGTTGACAAAGGGTCTGCCGTTGCGCGCCAGGGCGTAACCCGCCAACAATCCTCCTCCCACCATGCGCAACACTCGATCCCGATAACCTAGGTTCTTCCTCCACTTCAGTGGTATCACCCCTCATATTTTCTACTATTAGTCTATGTAAATTGCCCCTTCTTTATCGTCTCGGTGGACAGGAGGATATAATCTCAGAGAACAAACAAAAAAAGAAGGAGAATCGCGCTAGCGTGTCTAAGTAAAAGTAATGGGGGTGATAAGGCTAAGGGGGTATTTTCTTGGATAAGACGCAGCTTGTCAAGGACTGGGTCCACCAATTTGGGGTGGAAGATGTTCTTAACGACAAGGGCAAAGCCTTCGCCTTGGGGTGGAAATTGCTCAATGACTATCTGTATTTTTTAGAATCGGGTTGTTTTCCGGAAACCAACGCTGATCTGTACGATTTTACACAGTTTATAGATACCTTTGCCGATGGATTCGCCGGCGACGACGATGACCTCTATCGCTGGATTGTAGCCAACGGGCATACAATAATCGATGCTCTGCAACAAGAAGAAGCAACAGAGGACCTGCAGCAAGGGATCCCCAATGCCTACTGTCCCCTGTGCAGTATCCGCCTTACTCCCCAGAATGTCTCCCGCGACCCCGACGGCCGCATCCGCACTTCCGCAGCGGGTCGGGCTTGGTGTCAAGACTGCGTCCGCAAAGTCCAGGAAAAGAATTGGCTCTCCCCAGATTAAACCACTATGCCCCTGGCGGTAATGAGTAAGACAAGGGGCAGGAATCGATAATGACTTTACCCAATAGGGGCGCTCTTGGCGCCCCTTTAACGTTTCCTTATCCCCTGCTCCAAGCATTCCCGGGCCAGGGCCACGGCGTGGAGGCTGCTCAGGCTCTTATCCCCCTCCAAAGTCACCGTCAGGATTAAATCATCAAAATAACATATGTACCAAGCAACTTGCCTGCCCCCAGACATTTCCGAAGTGCCGGTCTTGCCCCGAACTGTACTTTGCCCTACCCAAGCCAAGGCCTCTTGGTCCGAGGCGGCATAAGCCAGCACCCGATCCACCAGCTCGAGATGCTTTGGTTCGAGACCGGTTTCCAACCATATTTGGTGGGATTCAGTTTCTACCAGGCGAGGAGAGGGCACCGTCCCATCCCGTCGAGCAATGGCAGTATACAGCAGGGACATGTGCAGGGGGGAGGCCAGCATCTCGCCCTGACCGTAACTTGTATCCGCCAAGAGCACGTCCCCCTGGCCCTGATTCCTTATTTGGGACTTGCGGTAATTGAGGGAAAGGGGAAGGGATATCCCATAGCCCAAGGCTGAGGCGTGCTCTTCAAAGGCCTGCCAGCCCACCTTCAGTCCCAAGTCGGCGAAGTAGACATTGTCAGACCACTTCATCGCATCCCATAGGTCGACAGGACCCAAGGGTCTAAGCACCCTGGTCACATAGTAGCCTCCCCAATCGGCACTCTTCTGCCAATGGAGGGGAGTATCCCAAGCGAATTCCGGGTCAACCACTCCCTGTTCCAGGGCCATCAAGGCCGTAAAAGGTTTGAACACAGACCCCGGAGGGTAGAGACTGTTGAAAGCCCGGTTAAAAAAGGGACTGTCCATGGCCATTAACTCCTGATATTGCCCCGAGGTTATCCCCATGGCAAAGAGATTGCTGTCAAAGCCCGGTTTCGACACCGCGCCCAGAATATCGCCGCTGTTAAAATCCATCAAGAGCACGCTGCCAGGATTGTTCCCCAAAACGGAATCTAGCAGGCGAACTTTGCTCAAATCCAAGGTGGTCTGGATATCCTGGCCAGGTGTTGGCTCACGCTGAGCCAGTACCGAAATGGTCTTACCGTCCTCCTGGATGGTAATGGTAAATCCCGGCCTTCCCGCCAGCACATCGTCATAGGCAAACTCTAGACCGGCAAGGCCGACAATGTCGCCGGCCATAAAACCGAGGGCGGCTAATTCTTCTAGCCTTTCCGCCTCAACTTCGCCCACATAGCCCACCGTCTGGGCCAGGGATTCGGGAATGTTGTACACCCTGCCCTGGGTTTCCTGGGCAGTAACACCCTTGATGGCAACCAAGGCAGGACGCAATTGCCACCAGTCCTGCTGGCTTATGGTCTGAATAGGCACAAAGGTATTGTCCCGCACCCAGACTTGGTCCAGAAGGGCGCCAACTTCCTTCTCCGTCCTATCCAGAAGAAGGGCAAGCTGCCGGGGGGATTCTTCCCCCATACTGCCTGGAACCAGGCCTATGCTGTACATGGCGCCCATTCCTGCCAGCAAAGCATTGTTTCTGTCCAGGATGCTGCCTCGACGGGGCATTTGCCGACTGACCCGAACTATGCGGCTCCCCGTTAAATCGGGGAAGATATGGCGATGATCCCAATGGAGTTTCCAGCTCCCCTCAATCTCTTCCACCTGCAGGGAATAGTCGAGGCTAAGCTCCCCCACCGTACTGGTGACAAACTCCAAAGTGTACTGCAGCTGTTGCTCACCATATTCTACCTGTCGCAAGAGTATTTTCTCCAGGCCAATGCCAGCAGAGATATTTTTGTGACGGGAACTAAAGGCCTCTTCATCACACTCATCTTGGCTCTCGGGGGTCAACATTTGATACATTTGTGGCCAACTACCTCGCTCCCACAGTCGGATATACTCGGCTAAGGCGTCCTCGGGTCTCATGCTTTCAATGCCATCGCAGGCAGTTAGGACCATGGCCGCTAAGCAAAGACACAGTACCAGGCCCACGCTCTTCTTGCTCATCATCTACTCCCTTTCCAATGTGAATATACTTCTGTGTTTAGGCTCAAAATAACTATGGCAAGACCCAGGAAAAAGAACAAAAGGAGGTTCAGTGTATGTCGCAACTCAACCAGATGGAGCTGCAGAACCTGCGGCACATAATTGGCTGCCACGATGTTGCAGCCCAAAAGCTTGACAGCTATTCCAAGTCCATCAACGACCCCCAGATCAAGCAAATGTTTCAACAATCGGCGCAATCGGCCCGCAACGCAAAACAAAAACTCATGTCATTTCTCAACTAGGAGGGTAAATAATGCGCGAAAAAGATATGGTTAATGACGTCCTGACATCCATCAACAGTAGCTTGACTACTTATGCCAACGCCATCGCCGAAAGCGAAAACCAGCAACTACGCCAAACCCTGCAACAGATGCGCAATGGCGACGAGCAGTTCCAGTTCCAACTCAGTCAGGCCGCAATGCAAAAGGGATGGTACCATCCTGCCGACAAAGCCAACCCCCAGGACATCCAGCACGTAAAATCCCAGCTGAGCAGCAGCTAACCCACTACCCTTATATAAACCAAAGGAGCGCGAATTATTCGCGCTCCTTTCTGGTGCAGGACAGTAATCTAGTCATAAGTATAGGTGGGGCCGGGGTCATGGGAAATATTCATGACGTACAGTGCTCCGTCGTGAAAAACGCTGGTGATTTCTCCATCCGTACACAAAGCCGATATGCTTCCCTTCACCGTCACGGACATTGAACACATCGCTCCCTCCCTTGCATAATTAGTAGGCTCAACGCAGATAAAAGTAATCCTGCCTAAGCGGGGTTTAGCTATTACTCTGTAAGCCGGAGGAATTCCTGGGCGTCGGCCACCGCCATACTA
>DAIOXA010000071.1:710-2901 GCA_036758185.1 Bacillota bacterium | reverse complement strand
CTCTTGGTCAAGTCGACATCCAGGTGCCGGGCAGCCAGGTCCTCTACCTTCATGCTGCCGGTATCCCGCAGCAGGTTGACGTACCTCTGCTCAAAGTCCTTGCCCCCCTCTTTGGATAGGGCATAGATTCCGGAGCTAAAGAGATAGCCAAAGGTGTAGGGGAAGTTGTAGAAGGGAACCCCGGTATTGTAAAAGTGGAGTTTTGAGCACCAGAACCGGGGATGCCAGACATCCAGACGATCCCGATAGGCCTGCTTCTGGGCGTCCAACATCAGCTCATTGAGGCGTGCTACGCCCACTGGGCCGCGGCGGCGTTCCTCATAAAAGTTGGTTTCAAAGATAAACCGGCAATGGATGTTCATGAAGAAGGAGACACTGTTATCCACCTTGTCAGCCAGCAGGGCTAGCTTTTCTTCCTGGGTAGTAGCTTTGCCAAGGGCGGCATCGGCAACCACCATCTCGTTGAAGGTGGAGGCTGTCTCAGCGACATTCATGGCATAGCGCTGGGCCAGAATGGGCAAGTCAGTCATGACATGCTGGTGGAAGGCGTGGCCCAATTCATGGGCCAGGGTGGAGACGTTACTCTGGGTTCCAGTAAAGGTCATAAACACCCGGGTCTCTTTGCTGACGGGGAAGCTTGTACAGAAAGCGCCGGCACGCTTATAGCCTCTGTTTTCAGCTTCTACCCAGCGCTTGCTCATGGCAGAAGCCACAAAATCTGCTATCCTGGGGCTTACCTGTTCCAGCTGTTGAACGACAAAAATGGCGGCCTCATCATAACTGTAGGCCTTACTTACCCTGCCCAGGGGTGCGGCAACATCGTACCAAGTCAGTTTATCCAAGCCCAGCAGCTGCTTCTTGCGGGCCAAGTACTGGACAAAGATATCCTTATTGTCTTCAATAGTGTTCCACATGACATCCAAGGTCTCGGCAGACATGCGGTTGACTTCCAGGGGTTCATGATGCACCGAATCCCAACCCCGATGCTTATAGAGGTTGAGCCGGAATCCGGCCAGGTGATTGAGGGCCGCGGCGCACAGCTCCTCCTCCTGTTCCCAGGCCCGCTCCCAAATCTCTCCGGCCTGAACCCTGACCTGGGAGTCGGGATCAGAAAAGAGATTGGAGAACTGGCCCACCGAAAGCTTATCGGTCTTGCCGTCCTTCTCCCAGTCTACCTCCATGCTTCCAGTGATTATGTTGTACAGTTCTGACCAGCCATGGTAACCATCCACGGCCAAATCAGTAGCCAGTTTTTCCTGGACAGCGGGCATCTTAAGCTTGGCCTTTTGTCGCATCTCCTCCAGGCCGAAGGCGATGGGCTGGAATTCTGGGGTATCCAGGAGCTCTGCCCATACCTTATCGTCCATGGTTAAGATTTTCTCATCCACCGAAGTCAGCACTGAATTAAGCGCTGCATAGATCTGGCGCATATGCCCTGCCAACAACTTAGCTTTATCATCTTTGGTGTTCTGGGCATTGAGGCAACCAATAAAGGCCCCGGCCTGGCGAAGCCGGGCAGCGACATCCTGGTTTTTTTCCATAAACTGCTGCCACTCTTCCTTGTCCTCTCCCTGAGGAATTATCGCCTTCAATCCCTCAATATCTGCCGCCACCTGCCGGAGATGGGCCTCCAGTTCCCTAGAACTGCTGCCCCCTGGGAAAAAAGAGTCCAAGTCCCAGACCGGATTGAGGTCTTTCAACATTTGCATCCCTCCAAACTTTTCTGTAATAGTATTTCGACACACGACACAATATACCTGCCCAAAATTAGAAGTCGGAAATCGGAAGTCGGACCTCCTACTCCTAAAATCCACGCCGGTAGCCGGACTGCGTATAAATAGTCCTGGCTCCACAATGATCACCCCCACTTGCCCCGTGGCCCTGGCCCCATAGTGCACCAAGTGCCAGGGGGCCACTACGCCGTCTTCTGCCTGGCACGAGTAAGTGCACATGGGGGACATGACGATGCGGTTCTTTAAACTGACTCCACCTAGGATGTACGGAGAGAAAAGCTTTGTCACTACCATCTCTATTAAGCTATCTATTCCTCTGGCTAAGAGCAGGCAAATGCCCTACATTGTAACAATATCCCATCAAACAGATATCTTTTCCGCCGCCGTCTTGGTCCAAGGATCAAATACTTAGCTATAAAGTGAAAGCGGGACATGCAATAGAGCAATTTTAGAATATC
>DAIOXA010000071.1:0-684 GCA_036758185.1 Bacillota bacterium | reverse complement strand
ATTCAAGGCAGTGCTATACTTTCATCAATTAGTTGGGGGTGAATGTGGATGAAAAAATCGAAGGCGATACTGGCAACTTTATTGGTACTATGTATAATTTTTATGGCCGGAGGCTGCAAGCCCGGGACAGAGCCCGGGGGCGATCCTGGTACCGATGACCCTGGCCCTGAACCCAGCGACGACCCCGGTGAAGATCATGATCCAGAGTCCGGGGATGAGCCTGCCCCTGACCCCTTGGCAGTAACTCCAGTCCCAGAGGACAGCATCGACCTAATCGACAAGGCTGTGATCCATTTGGGGGACTTGTGGCTGGGCGCCTCTGGGCAGTTCTGGCGGCAGACCGATAGCGGCGATGTCACGGAAATTGTCTGGGCTCCCAATGGCTACGGCTTGGTTTATTTCCGAGATTCCTATCCCAACAAGCTCGGGCAGGAGCTTTACTATCTTGCCCTGGGTGAGGCCCCTGTCCTCCTGGATAAGGAAGTCTCTGCCTCCTACGCCTGGAATAACAAAGATAGTTGGCTGTGGAACCCCGACAGCGACTTCGTTGCCTACGCCGTTGGTAGCGGGAGCGAGATAGTAACCGTCTGGATGGAGGATCTGTCTAAGACCAAACTTAGCCTAAATAAACCCTGCAACCTTGGACCGTACTGGCTGTCCCCAGGCCTCCTGGTCTACAGCACC
>DAIOXA010000070.1:0-7646 GCA_036758185.1 Bacillota bacterium | reverse complement strand
AACCGCTGATGCCCTCATAGGACTCCAGGTTGCCAAGACCATCGTAGTAGGTGGTTCCGGCGTCATCGCCGATGCTGTTCTTGAGCAGCTGCCCCTGCCTACCAGAGTTAATGGCGCCAATAGGTATGCTACCTCCGTGGCCCTGGCAGAGCATTTTGATGTTCTGGCCGACCATTACTTCATCGCCACCGGCAGTGACTTTGCCGATGCCATCACCGGTTCAGTCTTGGCTGCTAAGGAGGGAACTGGCTTGCTCCTGGTTGACAATGTCCTACCTGAATCAGTTGCCGAGTTCATCGTTGCCAACAAGGTAAAGTCCGTCACAATCCTTGGTGGAACAGGATCTGTTAGCGATGGGGTTGTTCGGACAATTGCAGAATTACTTTCCAGGAACTCTAGCTACACCCTGACGATAACTGGGCCCAGCACCATAGCCATAGACGCAGCTACAGAATTTACCGTCACCCTCAAAGGTGATGATACTGGCGTTGCTGACATCTTTGGCGCCCTGGAATACGCCATTACTGGTGGTGAAGGTGTGCTGGAGTACAAGGATGGAGAGACCTGGAAGGAGCTTCCCCTGGAAGGTCATTTTGGCCCCAAAGAAGGCTTTGCCATCACTCCAGATTGGGATCAGACCACCGAGCTTCGCTTCACTGCCAGCGAAATCGCCTCCTTTGCCGCAACGGTTACCTTGAAGGAGGAGGGCAAAGAACTTGCTACCGAAACCTTCGAGTTTGCGACCTCGGCAGGAGTCGTTGCCGAAGAATTTGCCGTTGCCCACACCGAAGCCATTAACTACTATGGCTACTCCGTTGGCTTCCGCCTTACCGACGGTCTGACCCCGGCAGATGTGGCCGCCATCACCGTCACCCTTTTCCAGGAAGAAACAGTCCTAGCCATTAACACCGCTACCGAAGCCCTCTTCGAGATGGAAGACCTCCAGCATACTTCTCCCTTTAATGTCTATGCAGACTTTGAGGATTACACCGAGGAGTATTGGAACCTTGGCCAGTGGCAGGGTGAACTCCTGGATGTCCCCACCAAGGCCGTTATCCAGGTAACCCTGGTCGATGGCCGAGTAATCGAGGTTAGCAACACCAACCTGACCGGTGACACCAGCACAATCTTACCCAAGGTCTGGAACGCGGATCAGAAGAAGGCCTATGCAACGATTCAGGGAGCAATTGATGGCGCTGAGGAAGGCTCGGTAATCTATGCCATTGGCCAATTTCAAGAAGACCTCATTATTAACACTGCCGACTTGACCCTGCAGGGCGATGGAGTGGATAGCGCGGAAATCGCAGGCACTGTACAGGTTAATGCCAGGGATGTAACCATTACCGGTTTTACCTTCACCAGCTATAACCCCGGTGCAATTATTCAAGTGACCGGAGAAGCAGACAATGCCACCATCGCCGGCAACCTCTTCTTAAGTGATACCACTGCCATGGGTATTGTCCTGGATACAGGAACACCCAGCAATATCACCATCCAGGGTAACGTCTTCCGCTTCCTCCACAGTGCAGTGTACATCCACCGCGGCGAGAATGTCAGCATCCTGTACAATGACTTTACAGACATCGTCGAAGGTGCTGTGAGCATTGAGACCTGGGCCAAGGATGTTGTTATTGATGACAACTTCGCCTATTTCACCAATGCTTTTGTATACCTCTGGAGTGATTATTACTCTGCTGAACTGGTCTTCGAAGACGAAGTCTTAATCGGAGAAGGCAATACAGGCAAGTTTGTAACCCACCTGCTGTATGTAATGAAGGTCCAATAATCACTAACCAATAGAGCTGTCCTCGTAATGAGGGCAGCTTTTTTTTTGCATTATAGAAGGTTCTATTAAAAAAAGTCCTTGCATATAACTGGTACGCTCCAGAAAACGTGAATAAATGGGAAATTTTATTACAAAATATTGGCACATCCCAAGATTTGCGGACTGGAAAAAAGTGGTAAGGGGGTATGAAATGAGACCTCATCAGCTAAAATTGGCATCAATACTGTTCATCTGTCTTTTAATCGTGTCAACTACTCTAGTAAGTCCTATTCTTGCCCAAGATACTTCTGTTCTAGCTGATTCCGACCCAATATTGTATGTGACTTACGGCGATGGAGGTGAACCAATTAGTTACCATCCCCATCCAAGGCCTGGTCAAGGCGCGTGGCAATTTACCGCCACCCACACTTATCACTCCATCACTTCAGCTTACGTTGAACATGGCGGACAGGTGGTTGATTGGGGGGGCTCCGGACCTGGAAATGCCACCCTAACGCCCGGCTACTCCAGTTATGAGTGGGGTTGGAACTACAATGAAAATGCAGAAAAACTTGCCCTTAGCTATGGTAAAGTGATTGAGCCCCGTGTATACGTCTTAAGTCTTGAAGTTTGCCCGCTGAGCTCTGGGAGTGTAACTGGGGACGGGGCCTATCCTGAGGGCAGTGAGGTAACTGTCAGCGCAATGGCTGAAGCGGGTAAACGCTTCATTAACTGGACAGAAGCCGAAGAAATAGTGAGTACAGACCCGGTGTACGCATTCACTATGCCGGCCTCAGCCATGACCCTGGTAGCGCACTTCGAAGACATCCCCACCTACTCTCTCTATTTGGAGGTAGAACCTGAAGGGTTAGGTACGGCAGAGGCAGAGAGCAAGGGACCCTTTGAGGAAGGAACAACGGTTACAGTTGTGGCAACAGCCAATCCAGGCTACCACTTTGTAGGCTGGACTGAGGAAGAAGTCCTTGGTTTTACCGCCATGTCAGTGGGCAGCGGTTATTTAAGCACAAACCCCACCTACACTTTTGAAATGCCAGACCACGACTATGTCCTGGTCGCAAACTTTGAAGAGGACCCGCCAATCGTCCCTGAAGTTTTTACTCTTACTCTGCAAGCTAACCCATCAGCAGGCGGCACTGTTGTAGATAACACTGATGCTGATCCATATCCAGAAGGGGCCGAGGTTAGCATAACTGCTGCCAGGAACTCCGGCTACAGATTCAGCAACTGGACCATGAATGGCGATGTGGTAAGCGCCACCCCCAGCTTTATTTTCACTATGCCAGGGGCAGACACCGTTCTGACAGCGAATTTTTCGAGGGTAGTAATTCCAGACCCCGACCCAGAACCTGACCCAGAACCGGATCCCGAACCTGAGCCGGAGCCTGACCCGGAACCTGAACCTGAATTGCCGGTAACAGGAACCAATATCGACTGGCTGCTTCCCCTGGGCCTGGCCATGATGGCCGCTGGAGCTTCCCTCATCCGTAAACCCAAAGTGAACTAAAAAGAATTGACCGGGCCACATTAGGCCCGGCTTTTCATCCCCGGAATATAATGTTATTTTATATGTGGAGGTGGTGGCAATGACTCGATTTGCCCGGGCTGCAGCTATAGTTCTTATCATAGCGGGACTCGCTTGCGCGGGTTATCCAATTTATTTGCGAATCCAGGCCAACATAGAGCAGCAGCGCTTGGAGCAGGAGTTTGCCGAGTATATGATAAATCCTTCTCTGGATTCTGCCTCTCAGGAAATACCTCTGCCTCCCGACCTTCTCCCGAGCCAGGCGCCAACTCAGCCAGATCTACCCCAATGGACGGAACTACCCCCCACCCGCCTAGCAATTCCCGCCATAGACCTGGAGGTCCAGGTTGTGACTGTAAAAGACATGGACATCTTTGCCCGCAAGCTCAGTCAGCCCCCCAGCTACTACCCCCAAAGCTCTATGCCGGGGCAAGTGGGCAATGTCCTCATTGCCGGCCGGCGACGAGGTAATTCTTACGGCCCCCGGCGTCAGCTATATCTACGAGGTTGAGAGGGTGTGGATAGTTGAGCCCACGGCTGTAGAGGTCATTGCTACCCAAGACTATGCCGCCCTGACCCTGACAACTTGCCAGCGAGTGGGCAAGGATCCTGCCGCTCGCCGACTCATCGTTCGGGCCAGATTTCGGGAGGCTGTCCTAACAGGAACCGGGGATGGAGAGTAATGAAGACCCTTTGCTGGATAGTGACCAGAGAACAGGAGGGAAGCAAATTAGGTGGCGTTCTGCGCTCCCAATACGGCCTGTCCCGGCGCCAGCTAGTAAGGCTAAAGCAGCACCCTGGATCAGTAACGATTAATGGCCTACCTGTAATCCTGGGAACCTTCCTTCGTCCTGGGGATAGCGTCAGGATTATAATGGAGGAACATTTGGAGCCCATACCGCCAGAGCCCATCCCCCTAGAGATAATCTACGAGGACCAGGATCTGCTGGCGGTCATTAAGCCCGCGGGGTTAGTCAGCCATCCCACCAAGGGCTACGCCGACGGCACCCTAGCCAATGCTCTGTCCTATTACTGGCAACAAAGGGGAGAGGAGCGCCCTGCCCGCCTGGTCACCCGCCTGGATAGGGAGACCTCAGGTCTGGTGCTGGTGGCCAAAACAGCCTGGTGCCACTACCGCCTGAGCAAAACTGAAATACATAAGGAGTACGTGGCCCTAACCCGGGGAGTTCCGAACCCAAAAAACGGAAGAATCGACCTACCCATTGGCCGTAATCCAGACAATCCCAGCAGGCGCGGTGTCAATTCCCAGGGCAAACCGGCCCTTACTTATTACCGGACAATAAGTGCAGCAAGGGACCTGGCCCTGGTGAGATTGGAGCCAGTTACCGGCAGAACCCATCAACTCCGCATCCACATGGCCCACATCGGTTGCCCCCTGGTGGACGATTTTATGTATGGAGTGGAAGAGGGGCTGGTGGGTAGGACAGCCTTGCATGCCAGCCGACTAAAATTCCACCATCCCCAGGCAGGAGAAATATTCAAGTTCGCGGCCCCGTTACCGGCGGATATGCAAAGAGTAATAGAAACCCAGCTATAGCGCCAAGACATGGCCGGGTTTTATCATTTCCATAGAACGATGGGGCTCTGGACTCACCCTCCAATCCGAGGACCCTCAGTCTGGAAGCGAGGGATTAGCCAAAGATTTCTTTGCAGAAATTCCAGTATCTAGAAGGAATTTGGCAGAATATGTCGAAGCATGAAAGGTACTTGCAACATTTCCGTAATATGGATGCAAAATTTGCTTTAATCCTAAGGATGGGAGAGATTTTGGTGAGGTTACACAAGGCCGCAACCCTTCTATTGGTAACAGCTATTATTATGTCTTTAGGCTTAACAGACAAAGCTCATGCCAGCAGTTCAGTCAGCATTCCTGACCCCGGCCTTCAACAGGCCATAAGGGCGCAACTGAAGCGCCCCACTGGTAGCCTGACCAAATCCCATCTCTCTTCTCTCACTATACTCAACGCCCCCAATGGAGAAATCAGTGATCTGACCGGGTTGGAGCATGCCTCCGACCTCAGAGTCCTCAATCTCAACAATAACAAAATCAACGACATAACGCTGCTGGGCAAGTTGACTGCTCTGCGGGAGCTGGATCTCCGCAATAACGCCATTACAAATATCTCGTCCCTATCTGGGCTACAGCGTCTCCGCAGTTTGGACCTCCGTGGCAACAACATTAGCAGCGTAGCTCCCCTTAGAAATATTACTTCCCTGGAATTGCTCTACTTGGCAGATAACAAAATAGAAGATATTTCTCCCTTAGCGCGGTTGCATCGTCTCACCAGTATGGGTCTCTGGAATAATAATATTTCTGACCTTTCCCCCCTGGCCAACCTGAAACAGTTGGAGTGGTTATCCCTAAGCAATAATAAAATTACAGATATTTCCCCCCTGGCCCAACTGAATAGACTCAGCTATCTTAGCATTTGGAATAACCAGCTGGAGGACTTCTCTCCCTTAACTAAGCTGGACAACCTCGATACTCTGGACATCAGTTGTACCGGCGCCACTGACCTCTCTGCCCTCAGAAACCATAAGAATCTGTCCAAGCTGGTAGCCTGGGGTAATAAAGTGTCTGACCTTACGCCCCTGAGCAAACTCAGCAACCTGACGTACTTAGAGCTGGAGCTAAATGAGATTACATCCATAGCTCCTCTGCTGGGGCTGCCGAAGCTGTCTGCCGTCTTTATTGAGGATAATCCCCTGAGCCATGCCAACAAGGATGTTCTTGAGGAACTCTACGCATGTAAGGTCAATGTCTACCATAATCCCCTACTACCCGCAATACTAAACCAATGCGGACTGGACATTTTTGTCCCTCAATAGATAAAAAACAGAACCGCACCACGGTTCTGTTCTCTGAGATAGGGATATTAATGCATAAAAGGAATTTTTTGGTCAATAATGGACTGAGAACCCACTAAAAAAAGAAAAAAAATGCCTGCCAATGCAGGAAAAACAAGGATAGATGTTGAATACATATCCTGGGCCTAATGACAATAACAGCATATTATGGAATCTTGGTGTAAATTGATTGAAAGATTGAGGATAATATGTTATCCTTTACGGTATATAGATTCTTCCATATCAGGAAGTTTGGCCCATTCTGGGGCTAAATAATACAGCCCCGGAGTGTTTTGCAAAACACTATTACTGGGTAAGGTGGTGGTTCATGATTAACACGGGGTGTAGTGCAATTGGGTCTCAAAATAACCTACAAGGAGGTAAAGTCTTTGAATCTTAAACGTTCACTAGCACTAGCGCTATCAGTAATGCTGATTCTAGGTGTAGCGTTGCCTGCAGCACTTGGCGCCGACGAAACTCTAGAGCGCATCGCTGGTTCAAACCGCTGGGCAACCGCCGTTGAAATCAGCCAAGAAGGCTGGACCAGCGCCGGCACAGTAATTCTGGCTAACGGCCGCAACTATCCCGACGCCCTGGCTGGCGTACCCTACGCACATGCGCTGAACGCTCCGGTCCTTTTGACTGAAGCAGACAGCCTCGTCGCGGCAACCAAGGCGGAAATCACTCGCCTTGGCGCTAACAAAGTCATCATCCTCGGCGGCACCGGAGTCATCTCCGCAGCTGTCGAAGATGAAATCAAAGGAATGGGTCTCGAAGTCGAACGCATCAGCGGCGCTGACCGGTTTGAGACAGCCGCCAATGTTGCCAAGAAATTGGCTCCAACTGGTGCTGAAACCGTAGTCCTGGCCTTTGGACGCGGCTATGCCGACGCCCTTGCTGCCGGTTCCTACGCAGCAATCAACGGCTATCCCATTCTCCTCACCGAAAAGAACTCTATCCCCGAAGCTACTACTAAGGCTATCGAGGAACTAGGTGTAACCAAGGTTATCGTGGTTGGCGGCACTGGCGCCATCGCTGCTAACACCGTTGCTGATCTTCCCGGAGTTACCCGCGTAAGCGGCGCTAACCGTGAAGCCACCAGTGTAGCCCTGGCCAAGCACTTTAACCTCAAAAACCAGAAGTACTTCATCGCCACCGGCGACGGCTTTGCCGATGCTATTACCGGCGCTGTCCTGGCAGCCAAAGAAGGCACTGGCATCCTCTTGGTTCGCGCTGCCTTCCCCGCAGTTGTCGGTGAATTCTTCAGCGATGCTACTGTTACTGAAGTTGTAATCTTCGGCGGAACCTCTGCTGTCAGCAGCGCTCTTGCCGCGGATATCCAGAAAAACCTGATTTCCGGCATTGGCGGCATTGTCGGCTGGACAGGAGCTGAGGAAGTCAGCATCGCCGGCAAGACTGTAAAGCCCGATGATGGTTTCTTCAAGATCACCGGCATCGCCCCCGGTAGTT